>JVVZ01000004.1:0-4276 GCA_001062585.1 Neisseria meningitidis | reverse complement strand
TACAGATAGTACGGCGAGGCAACGCCGTACTGGTTTAAAGTTAATCCACTATAACATGGGAAACAGGTATCCTGTATCTTATACAACACACAACTTACCAATTGATTTATATAAATTTTAAGAAAAAATAAGGCAATTACCTGACATTTGGCAAGCAGACAATCTGCCGTTTTCTCAAAAAATAGAAAATTTTTGCATATAAAAATTTGACAAAACGATGCCTTTCGTAGATAATAACGCCCGTTGAGTTGCTTGATGCAGCTTGATTTTTCTCCTCTATTTCTCCTTTGTAGACTTGGCGCATATCCCAAACGATATGCGCATTTTTTTATCTTGATTTTCCAAGTTTAAAATAAAATCAAATAAAACAAGATATTCCCATCTACTTCCATTCTCACGTACACAAAAATCCATCTTTAGAAAACGTGTAATCCCCAATAAAAAATCAACAAACACCCACCGTTTACCCTCCCCTGTCAAAGCAAAAATAATGGTTGCAAAGCGTGTTTCCTCTTTTCCCTCCTCCGTTGATTTGAAATACCGATAAAAAAGGTCGTCTGAAACAGAAAATCCGTTTTCAGACGACCTTTTAAAATCATTCGGTATTATTCGGCGTTGTTTTGTGCCACTTCTTCAGTTTCGGCGGCTGCGCCGACTTGCTCGGCTTCTACTGCCTCAGTTTTCGCTGCCTGTTTGGCCGCTTGGCGCTCGGCTTGTTCTGCCAAAGCCTGCTGGACAAACGGATGCTGTTGGGCGATGGCTTGTTCTTCCGCGCTGACTTCGCCTTTGAAGCGGTTGTTCAAATCAAAACGTTTTCCGCCGCGCGCCAGGGCTTTGAGGTAGCGGGGGCGGCGGCAATGGTTGGCGAGGACGCGGGCGATCAGGGCAGGATCGTATTGGGGCAGCGCGGCAACAAGGTCTTGGTCGATGCCGACGGCCAGCGGTTTGAATCGTTTAAAGACGTCGTATTTGCCGTAGATGTGGTCGGCAATCATGTCGGTCTGTTTTTTCTTGCTCATGGTTTGGACGGCGGATTTCAAAGCTGCGCCCAAAGCGGTTTCTTGTGTCATGTCGTTTGTATTCCTCTAAAATAAAGCCGTGCGTTTCGCTATGGCACGGTAATGGCGGTATTTTAGTATAAAGCCTGTGTTTTGGCTAAGTTTTTTTGCGAATGTTCGATTGTAAATGTTTATTTGCGGACGGGCCGGCACACTTATCTTAATAGGCGTTGAGAAAGGTCGTCTGAAAATGTTCGGCACAATCCGTCATGTTTGTTTTCAGACGACCTCTTTCGATTTTATCCGCACTACTTGGTAATGTCTGGCGTATCGACGGCTACGTCGGCATTTTGCGCGCGATGGCGCAGGGCGTGGTCGATAAGAACGAGCGCGAGCATGGCTTCGGCGATGGGGGCGGCGCGCAGACCGACGCAGGGGTCGTGTCTGCCGTGGGTGGCGAGTTCGACAGGATTGCCGTTGATGTCGATGCTGCGGCGCGGTGTGGCGATGGAGCTGGTGGGTTTGATGGCAATGTTGACGTGGATATCTTGTCCGGTGCTGATGCCGCCGAGGATGCCGCCTGAGTGGTTGGACAGGAAGCCTTGCGGGGTGAGTTCGTCGCCGTGTTCACTGCCGCGCTGGACGACGCTGCCGAAGCCCGCGCCGATTTCCACGCCTTTGACGGCGTTGATACCCATCATGGCGTAGGCGATTTCGGCATCGAGGCGGTCGAAAACGGGTTCGCCCAAGCCGACGGGGACGTTAGCCGCTTCGATATGCAGTTTCGCGCCGACGGAATCCAACGATTTGCGCACGCTGTCCATATAGTTTTCCAGTTCGGCGATTTGGCTTTGGTTGGCGGCAAAAAAAGGATTTTGGGAAATGTGTTCGCAGCCTTCAAACTGAATATCTTTTTCGCCGACTTGGGTCACGTAGGCGGTGATTTCTGTGCCGAATTTTTCTTTCAGCCATTTTTTGGCAACAGCTCCGGCGGCAACGCGGGCGGCGGTTTCACGGGCTGAGCTTCTGCCGCCGCCGCGGTAGTCGCGCGTGCCGTATTTGTGCCAATAGGTATAGTCGGCATGGCCGGGACGGAAGCTGGTGGCGATGTTGCCGTAGTCTTTGCTGCGTTGGTCGGTATTGCGGATTAAGAGGGCGATGGGTGTGCCTGTGGTTTTGCCTTCGAAGACGCCGGAGAGGATTTCAACTTGGTCGGCTTCGCGGCGTTGGGTAACGTGGCGGCTGGTGCCGGGTTTGCGCCGGTCGAGGTCGGCTTGGATGTCTGATTCGGTCAATGCCAGTCCGGGCGGGCAGCCGTCGATGATGCAGCCCAAACCTGCGCCGTGGCTTTCGCCGAAGGTGGTAACGGTGAAGAGTTGTCCGAAAGTGTTGCCTGCCATGTTTCCCTCTATCGGTCATTTGCTGAAAGATGACGGATTTTAGCATACAAAGGTCGTCTGCAACGCTTTCGGCGGGCGAATCCTGCCTTTGACACGCCTTCTGTTATCGAATCAAATCCCAAGCGAATTTGCCTATGGTCAGACACAGCAACACCATAAATCCATAACGCAGAAACTGGGTTCCGCCGCGTATCGCCAATTTCGCGCCGACCACGCCGCCGCACAAATTCGCCAGCGCAAGCGGGATTGCCCACGCCCAAACGACGTGTCCTTGCGGGATGAAAAATGTCAGCGCGGCGAGATTGGTGGTCGAGTTGATGACTTTGCCCGATGCGTTTGCTGTCAAAAAATCATAGCCGTAAAAGCGGACGAACACGAAAGCCAAAAGGCTGCCCGTCCCCGGCCCGAAAATCCCGTCGTAAAAGCCGATTAATGCGCCGAAAAACAAGCCCCACAAGGTTTCGCGGCGCGTCAGTTTTTTGGTACGCACCGTTTGTCCCAAATCTTTTTTAATAAAGGTATAAACACACATGGCAATCATGATGACCAGCATCGCCGGTTTCATGTATTGTACGGGGAAGAAGACCACGGCTTTCGCGCCCAGATAGGAAGCGGCAAACGCCAGAACGGCGGCAGGCAGCAGCATTTTCCACGGCACGGGGATTCTGCGCAGATATTGCCCCGTGGCAGTAACCGTCCCGCAGCAGGAGGCAAACTTATTCACGCCCATCACTGAAGCCACAGGTGTGGAAGTTGGCAGCAAGTTGAATAATCCGGGTATTTGCAACAACCCACCGCCGCCAACCGCCGCGTCCATCAGTCCGGCGCAAAATCCGGTGAGCAGTAAGAGGTAGAAAAAGGAATCTACGGGCATAGTCCCTCCCTTGAAAAAAGCTGCCTTATCGGTGTCGAGCGATTGTGGCGGAATGCTATCTGAAACAGGCGGTATTTTAACTGAAACCCATCTGCACTGTATTACCGCCTATCCCGTTTCAGACGACCTTTTCTTTTAGATTCAGTGACTCACATTGCGGAAGAGGCGTTCCTCCATTAGAATCCGCCCTTCCTTGTTTTCCCGCCTATTAAGGTACTACGACTACGGACAAAACCGTTTTCAGACGACCTGTTTGACCCGATGCCGCAAAAGTGCAATGCCATTGACCGCTGACTGACTTTCTTTTCGGTCGCTTTAAAGATATAGTGGGTCAACTTAAAACAAGGGCGGCTTTGCGTTACCTTGTCCTGCGTTTTATCCATCTGCCTAAAATGATGCGTTTCAGCTCAGTTGAAAGAAACTCCGCGATGAAAGAATTAGACAAAACCGACCTGAAAATCCTGAAAATCCTTCAGCAAAATGCCCGCACACCCATGACGGAGTTGGCAGAAAAAGTCGGATTATCCACTACTCCGGTTACCGAACGCGTCCGCCGCCTTGAGCGCGACAATTTCATTACCGGCTATCATGCCCGCCTCAACCCGCACCAACTCGGGCAAAGCCTGCTGGTCTTTGTCGAACTGAAGCTGCGTTCCAAATCGGGCAATATTTTTGAAGATTTCCGCCGCGAAATCATGCGGATTCCGCAAATTTTGGAATGCCACCTCGTATCCGGCGAATACGATTACCTGATTAAAGTCCGCCTGCCCAATATGGCGGCTTATCGGGATATGTTGGGCAATATCCTGCTGCACCTGCCTGCGGCAGCAGAAAGCCGCAGCTATGTCGTCATGGAAGAGGTCAAAGAAACGGCAGTGTTAGATTTAGAGTGATTTAACTACATTAAAAAAGGTCGCCTGAAAGTTTATAACGTTCAGACGACCTTTTTTCAAAATATAGTGGATTAAATTTAAATCAGGACAAGGCGACGAAGCCGCAGACAG
>JVVZ01000280.1:0-3876 GCA_001062585.1 Neisseria meningitidis | reverse complement strand
AAATCAGGACAAGGCGACGAAGCCGCAGACAGTACAGATAGTACGGCAAGGCAAGGCAACGCCGTACTGGTTTAAATTTAATCCACTATAAAACCCAAAGGTCGTCTGAAACACCGAAACGGAACACCCCAATCATGAACGACAAAACCAGCCCCATCGTTACCCCCATCAACCGCCCAATCCTCGTCCCGCCCGGCGGCCATAAAAAAGTCCTGCTGCATTCCTGCTGCGCCCCGTGCAGCGGCGAAGTGATGGAAGCCATGCTCGCCAGCGGCATCGACTACACCATCTACTTCTACAATCCCAACATCCACCCGCTCAAAGAATACATGTTGCGCAAAGAAGAAAACATGCGCTTCGCCGACAAATTCGGCATCCCCTTCATCGACAAAGACGACGACTACGAAAACGACCGCAAAGAATGGTTCGCCAAAGCCAAAGGCATGGAATTCGAACCCGAACGCGGCATCCGCTGCACCATGTGTTTCGACATGCGTTTCGAAAAAGCCGCCCAATACGCCCACGAAAACGGCTTCCCCGTCTTCACCAGCTCGCTGGGCATTTCCCGCTGGAAAAACATGGCGCAAATCAACGACTGCGGCCACCGCGCCGCCGCGCCCTACGACGACGTCGTGTATTGGGATTTCAACTGGCGCAAAGGCGGCGGCAGCGCGCGCATGATCGAAATCAGCAAACGCGAACACTTCTACCAACAAGAATACTGCGGCTGCGCCTACTCCCTGCGCGACTCCAACGCCCACCGCAAATCGCAAGGCCGCATCCCCATCAAACTCGGCGTACTGTATTACGGCGACGAATCCACACAATACGAACCCTCGCCTGACGGACAGGCAGCCAAAATCGTTGTGGACAAATAATTGATGTCGGTTTTATATGAAGAAAAAGGTCGTCTGAAAGATTTTCAGACGACCTTTTCAGCATTACCCCGGTCAAAAAAAGTAACACCCGTCCGTCTAACCGTGTTCTAATAATGCTTTACATTTACGCTGAACGAGAGAAAAGCCATGACCGCACCTCAAACGCCCGTTATCCGCTCCCTGCTCGACACCGACCTGTACAAGTTCACCATGCTTCAGGTGATACTGCACCAATTCCCCCAAACCCACAGCATTTATGAGTTCCGCTGTCGTAACAAAGACATGGTTTACCCGCTTGCCGACATCCAAAGCGACTTGGAACGAGAACTCGACGCGCTCTGCCAACTGCGCTTCACCCACGACGAACTCGACTACCTGCGCAGCCTGCGCTTCATCAAAAGCGACTTTGTCGATTATCTCGAACTCTTCCAACTCCAACGCCGCTTCGTCAAAGTCAGCCCCGATTCAGAAGGTCGTCTGAATATCCGCATCGAAGGCCCTATGATTCAGGCGATGTTCTTTGAAATCTTCATCCTCGCCATCGTCAACGAACTCTATTTCCGCCGTCTCGAAACCCCCGCCGTCATTGAAGAAGGCGAACGCCGCCTCCAAGCCAAAGCGCAACGCCTCAAAGAAATCTCCGCCGCGCAAAATCCCGACGACCCGCCGTTTCTCATCTCCGACTTCGGCACCCGCCGCCGCTACACCCTCGACTGGCAGGAACACGTCATCCGCACCCTGCTTGAAGCCGCCCCCGACATCGTGCGCGGTACCAGTAACGTTTATCTCGCCAAAAAAATCGGCATCACCCCCATCGGCACGATGGCGCACGAGTTCCTCCAAGCCTTCCAAGCCCTCGACGTGCGCCTGCGCAATTTCCAAAAAGCCGCCCTCGAAAGCTGGGTACACGAATACCGCGGCGACCTCGGCATCGCACTGACCGACGTGGTCGGCATGGATGCCTTCCTGCGCGACTTCGACCTCTATTTCGCCAAACTCTTCGACGGTCTGCGCCACGACAGCGGCGACCCTTATGTATGGGGCGACAAAGCGCACGCCCACTACAAAAAACTCAAAATCGACAGCCGCACCAAAATGCTGACCTTCTCCGACGGTCTGGACATCGAACGCTCGTGGGCGTTGCACCAATATTTCAAAGACCGTTTCAAAACCAGCTTCGGTATCGGCACCAACCTCACCAACGACATGGGTCATACCCCGCTGAATATCGTCCTGAAACTCGTCGAGTGCAACGGTCAGTCCGTCGCCAAACTTTCCGACTCCCCGGGCAAAACCATGACTACCAACAACACCTTCCTCGCCTACCTGCGTCAGGTGTTTGACGTTCCCGAGCCGAAGGCGGAGGATTGATTAACTGAAAAACGGCAAAAGGTCGTCTGAAAACCTTGGTTTTAGGTTTTCAGACGACCTTTTTCATCAGACAAATTGACAACAAAACCATCCATGTCAAGCCGCAATCCGCCCTATCCCGATATAGGGCTGTTGTCGTTTATGCAACCATTTCATCTTAGTCATGATGTCGCCTTTAAAATTCATTTCAGATAAGTCTATTAAGGAGTAAAATAGCGCCCGTTTTATTTTGTTATGTTTTGAAAGTATATTTAAATGTCCGCACCTCAATTCGATGTCGCCGTGATCGGCGCAGGTCCTGCAGGCTCGGTAGCATCCGCCCTGCTTCACAAAAAAGGTTATAAAGTCTGCGTGTTGGAGAAACAGCACTTTCCGCGCTTCGTCATCGGCGAAAGCCTGCTGCCGCACTGCATGGAAATGCTGGAAGAAGCCGGTTTTGCCGACGCCGTACACGCTGAACCCAGCTTTCAATTTAAAAACGGCGCGGCGTTTTCATGGGGCAGCCGTTATACCGAATTTGATTTCACCGAAAAATTTTCAGACGGCCCCGGCACGGTTTACCAAGTGCGCCGCGGTATTTTCGATAAAATCCTGATTGACGAAGCCGCCAAACAAGGCGTGGAAGTGCGTTTCGGACACGGCGTAACCGCGTTCGACAACAGCGGCGACCTTGCCCGTTTGAGCGTGGAAGCCGACACGGGCGAAAGCTACGAGCTGACCGCGAAATTCGTATTGGATGCCAGCGGCTACGGCCGCGTGCTGCCGCGCCTGCTGGACTTGGAAACGCCGTCGCACCTGCCGCCGCGCCAAGCGCACTTCACCCACATCGACGACAACATCACCAACCCGAAATTCGACCGCAGCAAAATCCTGATTACCACCCACCCGCAACACCGCGACGTGTGGATTTGGCTGATTCCCTTCGGCGACAACCGCTGCTCCATCGGCGTGGTCGGCACGCCCGACGTACTCGCGGGCGAATCGGAAACGGTGTTGAAAAAATTTGTCTACGAATGCCCGATGCTGAAAGAAATTCTGGACAAAGCCGTCTGGGAAAACGACTTTCCGTTCCGCTCCATCCAAGGCTATTCCGCCAATGTCAAATCGCTGCACGGCAAACATTTCGCGCTGTTGGGCAATGCCGCCGAGTTCCTCGACCCCGTGTTCTCATCAGGTGTAACCATCGCGCTGCACTCCGCCAAACTCGCCGCCGACCTGTTGGCAAAACAGCTTGAAGGCGGTGCGGTGGACTGGGATGCCGAGTTTGCCAAACCGCTGATGATAGGCGTGAACGCGTTCCGCACTTACGTCGACGGCTGGTACGATTTCCGCTTCCAAAACGTCGTGTACGCACCCAACCGCAGCCCTGAAATCAGCCGCATGATTTCTTCCATTTTGGCAGGCTACGCATGGGATACTGAAAATCCGTTCGTGGCGAAATCCGAACAGCGCCTGTCCACGCTGGCGGCTTTGGTCGGCGACCTGCAAATCGAATAAGGTGCAGCCGACGCCCTTTCATAACCGCTTCCACCCCGGTACGCCAACCGTTGTCCACCGGGGCAAGCTGTTTTTGTTTTATAGTGGATTAACTTTAAATCAGGACAAGGCGACGAAGCCGCAGACAGTA
>JVVZ01000279.1:0-3723 GCA_001062585.1 Neisseria meningitidis | reverse complement strand
AGTACGGCAAGGCGAGGCAACGCCGTACTGGTTTAAAGTTAATCCACTATATTTGATTACGGTGGTTAAGCGCGAAGAGATAGTCGGGAACCTGTTCAAATTCAGGGTATGGGGTCGTCTGAAAAGGAGGAATATTACAATAGGTTTACGGTTGCTTAAATCTACAAAGTTGGCCGCTTGTGATAAAGTTACGTTTGATTATGGCCGTATGAATTCTGATGCGGCTTTTTTGTACACAAAGGATTGTTATGTTGCTGTCCCCAACCCGCGCCCGCACGATTGCCGCTGCGGTCATGATGTTGTTTACGGTGCAAGTTTCCGCCGCCAGGCAGGATAATGCCGTCGAGGTGAAAACACCGAAAGACGTGAAACAGATTATTCAAAAGAGAAACCGCTTTACGCCTGATGAATTCAAGGTCGAGCAGGCTCGCCGTGTGAATATACAAAACCGTGCAAATCAGATATTTACCTTATTGAGCGGCGAAATACTGTTGCAGAAAGGTGATGCCGGTACGGCGTTGGCAACATACATGATGATGTTGAACAATACCAAATCGCCGGAGGTGGCGGAACGCGCTTTAGAAATGGCGGTTTCGCTCAATGCGTTCCAACAGGCGGAAATGATTTATCAAAAATGGCGTGAAATCGAACCTGTTCCGGGTAATGCGCAAAAACGTATGACTTGGCTACGCAATATCTTGCTGGGGCAGGGCGATAAGACCTTGAATGGTTTGGATGATATTTTGGCCAATGCCAGCGAAGAACAGAATCAGCGTATTTTCCTGCTGTTGGCCCAAGCGGCAATCCAGCAGCCGGGGTTGGCAGAGAAGGCTTCGTCACAAGTCCATAAGGAAGCTTTGAAATATAAAGATTTGCCGGAAGCTGCAATTGCCGATGTAATTTTCAGTGCGCAAGGCGGTAAAAAGAAACATGCCATTGCGGCATTGCAACGTTTGGCAGGGCTGGATGCAGAGATGCTGCCGCCGACTTTACTGACTTTGCGGCTGATGGCGCAACGCAGTCCCGAGATATTAAACGGCTTCTTCGAGCAAACCGATACGCGCAATCTTTCGCCCGTATGGCAGGAGTTGGAAATCGTCAACCTGATTTCCAATAAACAAAACGACAAAGCCTATGCGCGCCTGCGTACGCTGTTGGAAAATAACCCGAATCCAGACCTGTATATTCAGGCAGCGTTGTTGGCAAGCAATCGTAAAGACGATATTTCGACGATTATCAATTATTTGGATAAAGCGTATAACAGCGGAACAAGCGAACAACAAAGCCGTGCCGCCCTGATTGGTGCGATGGCTTATGCCGATGTTAAAGACTATCCCAAAGCTAAACAATGGCTTGCCAAAGTTGTTTCCCCCAGTTATGTTTTTGATAAAGCAGTTTTCGGTGCTTCATTAGAGGCCGAGCAAGGAAACGGTAAGGCAGCCTTGGCAGAAGCACGTCGGGCGCAAAGCCTGCCCGAGCAGGAAGGGCGTTATTTCGGCAGTAAGGAATTGCAACGGGTTACCCTGTTTGCTTTGTCCAAACACGATAATTTGCAAGAAGCATTGTCCGAGCTGAATAAAATGTTGCCCAAGATAAGCCGGCAGCCGGATGCCATGGAGCAGTTGCCTGATGTTTTGTACCAACGAGCCATGATTTATGACCGTATGGGCGATCAGGGCAAGGCAATTGCCGATTTGCGCCGTGTAGTCGAATTGGCACCGGATAACGCCAACGGTTTGAATGCGTTGGGCTATATTTTGCTGTCCCCGACCAAGAAAAATTTAGACGAGGCCTTTAAACTGATTCAGGCTGCTTATCAAATCGAGCCGGAAAACCCCGCCATCAATGACAGTTTGGGTTGGGCGTATTTCCTGAAAGACGATGTACAAACCGCATTGCCTTATTTGCAATATGCGTTTGAAAAATATCCTGATGCAGAAGTTGCCGCACACTTGGGCGAAGCATTGTGGGCATCCGGAGAGCAGGAAAAAGCCAAAAAAATATGGACGGACAGCCTGAAGGGTGAAGGCGATATGAAAATATTGCGGGAAACCATGAAGCGTTTCGGCGTGGAGGCTGCTCCTAAACCAACGAAAAAAGCCCAATCGGGGCGTGCCGTAAAATCGAAATAATGAAAGAGGTCGTCTGAAAGCAAGGCCTTGGAAGAAGCCGGGATGATAGATCGTTTTCAGACGACCTTTGGGAGTATTTATGAAATTACAAACCTTAGTATCTGTTGCAACACTGACTTTGCTTGCCGCTTGTGTGCACCCTAATTTGTCTCAGCAAAATGATTGGAAGCCGGCGGAGAATGTCAATGATTTCACTGCGGACGGAAGATTGGCAGTAAAAGTTGAAGAAAAAGGCTCTTACGCCAATTTTGATTGGTCCTATCAAAATCAAGTCCAAACGATTAGCGTCAATACGCCTTTGGGCAGTACAGTCGGACAGTTATGTAAAGACAATCAAGGTGTATTGGCAGTAGACAGTAAAGGTCGAGTCTATCAGGCAGAAACAGCAGAAGAGCTCAGCAACAAACTTTTGGGCTATGAATTGCCTGTTCAATATCTGCATATTTGGGCGGATGGCAAACGCGTTGCCAATGCGCCATATCGATTGTTGCCCGATGGCCGTTTGGAACAATTCAATTGGACTATTACACGCAGCACCAATAGCGAAGGCAAGCCGAAAATCCTTCAATTGGAAAATGCCAAATTAAATGTCCGTCTGGTATTTGACGAAGTCAACCACGAACCTGCTGCCAGCGATCAGACGCAATGTGCAGCCCGCCTTAAAAAATAAAAAAAGAACTTGATATGGACATTCCTTCCGACGCTCAAGCCTTTCCCGCGCCTGCTAAGTTGAATCTCGATTTGCGTATTACGGGCAGAAGGGATGACGGATATCATAATTTAGAAAGTATTTTCTGCCTTATCGGGCTGTATGATACCGTCCGCCTGAAGCCACGAGACGATAAAAAGATTATTCTGCATAATCCCACTGAAGGTATTCCCTGCGAACAAGATTTGGCTTATCGTGCCGCACTTTCTTTGCAGCAACATACCGGCTCCTGCCGTGGTGTGGAAATCTGGTTGGAGAAAAAGATTCCGACAGGGGGGGGATTGGGCGGAGGCAGTTCCGATGCGGCAACCGTGTTAACCGTGTTGAATCAATGGTGGCAATGTCGGCTGACAAGGCAACAGCTTATTGATTTGGCGGTCGGTTTGGGTGCGGATGTGCCGTTTTTCCTTTTTGGGCAAAGTGCTTTTGCACGAGGAATCGGTGAGCAATTAGTCAAAATAGAAATTCCTAAACAATGGTATGTGATAGTCAAACCGTCGGTACATGTTTCTACTGCTAAAATTTTCTCGCATGAGAACTTGACACGAAATTCCAAACCAAGCATAATGCCGACTTTCCAATCTTTGCAGCCGTTTAGAAATGATATGCAGGCTGTTGTTTTTCAGGAATATCCTGAGGTTTGGAAAGCTTATTGTGAATTATCCGAATATGGTTCTGCGCTAATGACAGGTTCTGGAGCGTGTATATTTCTCTCTACGGATAGTCGGCAAGAAGCAAACAATATATACCAACAAGTTTCACAATCATATGAAGCATATTGTGTTGAAGGTTTAGACGTTCATCCATTGTTTCAAATGATTTGATAAAGTTGGGGAGTCGTCAAGCGGTTAAGACACTGGATTTTGATTCCAGCATGCGAAG
>JVVZ01000278.1:0-5696 GCA_001062585.1 Neisseria meningitidis | reverse complement strand
TTGAGCTAAGGCGAGGCAACGCCGTACCGGTTTAAAGTTAATCCACTATATTTGCTTGACTGTTTTCCCTATTCTTGATTTGCATCGTTGTAAAAAAGGTCGTCTGAAACCGGATACATTGGTTTCCAGACGACCTCGTGGTTTTGGTGGCATATTTAAGCAGATTGTCCTTTTTTATCTCCGTTCCAAGGCGCAACTTTAAATAGCAGCAACATCCCAGGAATCCCCAATATAAAACACAGCCAGAAGAAATTGACATAGCCCATCTTTTCAATCAGAAAACCTGCTGACGCGTTCATAAACGTGCGCGGTACGGCGGATAGGCTGGTAAACAGGGCAAGTTGGGTAGCGGTAAAGGCTGGATTGGTTTCGCGCGCCATGTAGGCTACAAAGGCGGCGGTACCCAATCCGACACCGAATGCCTCCGCGCTGATAACGCCTGCGAGCATTGTTTTTTCGGTCAGGGTAATGATACCGAATTTGCCGAAGCCGGCCAGCCAGGCAAAGCCCAAGATAGTAACGAGCTGTACGACGCCGAAGAGCCACAGGGCTTTGTTGACGCCGAGTTTCAGCATCCAGATACCGCCGAGTATGCCGGCGATGACGGCGGGCCAGAGACCGGCGTTTTTGGCAATCAGACCGATGTCGGTTTTGCTGAAACCCATGTCGAGATAAAACGGAGTAGCCAGTGCGGTGGCCATGCTGTCGCCGAGTTTGTACAGGAAGATGAATAACAGCACCAAGATGGCTTGTTTTGTGCCTTTGCGCGAGAAAAATTCTTGAAACGGTTCAACCACGGTTTGAGTCAGCGTTCGCGGTGCAGTGGGCGGCATGTTTGGTTCTTGGGCAAGAAGCAGCGTCATCAATAGACCGGGCAGCATGAATAGGGAGGTAATGAGGAAGACGCTGTTCCACGGCATAATGTCGGCCAAAATCAGGCTCAACGAGCCGGGGACGAGGGCGGCGACGCGGTAGGCATTGACATGGATGGAGTTGCCTAGACCCAGTTCTTTGTCCGATAGGATTTCTCGGCGGAAGGCGTCCAGTACGATATCCTGACTGGCGGAAAAAAAAGCAACGGCAACGGAGAGGCCGACGATGATGGGCAGATGTTGGTGCGGATTGAGGAATGCGTAGGCAGCAAGGGTCAGCAGCAGACCGATTTGCGTGACCAGCATCCAACCGCGTCGGCGACCAAGAAAGGGCGGGCGCACGGCATCCATTACGGGCGACCAGATAAATTTCCAAGTAAACGGCAGACCGATTAAAGACATCAGACCGATGGTTTTCAGGTCGATGTTTTCGGTGCGCAGCCAAGCAGGAATCAGGTTAATCAGGAAATAAAGCGGCAGCCCCGATGTGAAGCCCGTAAAAATACAAATCAACATATTGCGCGAAAAAATCCGCTGCATAGTGCTTGGTTGGGAATCAGTCATAATGGATGAGCAGTACAAAAAGAAAGGCACATTGTAACAAATCCTGCGTAGCAGGGCGGGATTGCCTACTGTAAGGGTTTAAAAACAAATGAGAGGGCGTGAATTACCACAGCGTGGGTAAAAGAACTGTTTGATGTTTGGATGGGGTCGTCTGAAAATTTAGATTCCTTCAGTAAGAGATAAGCAGCAATATAGTGCCGATTATTCATTTATTTATTTATTCAATTGCCAATTGCTTCCGCTATCGTTGCCAGATTTGCATGAAAAAGTTAATATCTGTTAAATTCTGGCAATTGTTGTCATATATAACAACCTACAAAGGAGCAAACTATGAACTTTCTGACTGCCGTCAGCCGGCAAATGACCCGATTCACCGCACTGATTATCGTCCTTGCCTCTATCGTCGCCTTTATCGAACCCGCTACCTTTTCATGGGTGAAAGGCGACACGCAAGTCGTCGTACTCGGCATCATTATGCTCGGCATGGGCATGACTCTAGGCAAAGAAGACTATCAAATTTTGGCTAAACGCCCGCTCGATATTTTCATCGGCGCAGTTGCCCAATACACCATTATGCCGCTGCTCGCCATCGGTATCGCCAAAGCCTTCAACCTTTCGCCCGGATTGACGCTGGGTCTGGTTTTGGTCGGTACTTGCCCGGGCGGGGTTTCGTCCAACATCATGAGTTTCCTTGCCAAAGGCGATGTTGCCTTCTCAGTCGGCATGACCACCGTCTCTACCGTCCTCGCCCCCGTTATGACGCCGCTGTGGATGACTTACCTCGTGGGACAAACCGTCGAAATGGACGGCTGGGGCATGTTCAAGTTTATGTTGCTCGTTACCCTGTTGCCCGTCGTTATCGGCTCTGCCGCCAATATGTTGCTGCACAAAAAACACTGGTTTGAAGATGTCCGCGCCATTATGCCCGCCGTTGCCGTTGCCGCCTTTGCCTGCATTGTCGGCGGTGTTGCCGCCGTCCACGGCCACCGCTTTGCCGAATCTGCCTTAGTTATGGTGCTCGCCATTGCCGCACACAATATCGGCGGCTACATCCTCGGCTATTACAGCGGCGCGCTGACCGGTATGAACACCGCCAAAAAACGTACCATCGCTATCGAAGTCGGCGTACAAAACGCCGGTCTCGCCACGGGTCTGAGCGCCAAATTCTTCCCGGGTAACGCCGAATCCGCCGTCGCCACCGCCGTCGCCTGCGTCTGGCACTCCGTATCGGGAACCGTCTTGGGCAACTTATTCGCTTGGTGGGATAAGCGTAAGCAATAAGCTACGGTGGTCGGTTCAGTCTTCAATCAATAATCAAAAGGTCGTCTGAAAAACATTTTTCAGACGACCTTTTTGTGTCATGCGGATGAAAACGGCTTTAGCGGTTTTTCAATCCCAAAACGTCCTGCATATCGTATAAACCTGTTTTGCCGTTGACCCAAACTGCGGCGCGGACGGCGCCGGCGGCGAAGGTCATGCGGCTGCTGGCTTTGTGGGTGATTTCGACGCGTTCGCCGTCGGTGGCGAAGAGGGCGGTGTGGTCGCCGACGATGTCGCCTGCGCGGACGGTGGCAAAGCCGATGGTGGACGGATCGCGCGGGCCGGTGTGGCCTTCGCGGCCGTAAACGGCGCATTGTTTGAGGTCGCGGCCGAGCGCGTCGGCGATGACTTCGCCCATGCGCAGGGCGGTGCCGCTGGGTGCGTCGACTTTGTGGCGGTGGTGGCCTTCGATGATTTCGATGTCGTAGCCTTCGTTGAGGACGCGGGCGACGGTGTCGAGGATGTGGAAGGTGAGGTTGACGCCGACGCTGAAGTTGGCGGCGAAGACGACGCCTGTTTTTTCGCCTGCGGCTCGGATGGCGGCTTTGCCTGCGTCGTCGAAGCCGGTGGTGCCGATGATGATGTTGACGCCTTTTTCAACGCATTTTTGCAGGTGTTTGAGGGTCGGCTCGGGGCGGGTGAAGTCGATGAGTACGTCGCTTTGGGCGAGGACGGCGTCAACGTCGTCTGAAATGGCGATGCCGGTTTTGATGCCGGAGGCGAAACCTGCGTCCAAGCCTAAGACTTCGGAGCCTGAATGTTCGAGTGCGCCGGAGAGGACGGTGTCGGGATGGTTGTTGACGGCTTCAACCAGTACGCGCCCCATGCGGCCGTTGACGCCGGCGATGGCGATTTTCAATGCGCTCATGCGGTTTCCTTAATGATTATTGTGCAGTTTGGGCTGCTTTTTGTTCGGCTTGGAGGGTTTCGATGGATTTTTGGATGGCATCGCCTTCTGCGCGGACAAGGACGTCGTTTTCAAAATAAACGGTGAGGTTGCTGCGGTCTTTGATGATGCCGTTGCGGCTGGTATTGAAGGTGTAGTCCCAACGGTCGGCATGGAATGCGTCGCGCAGCAGCGGGGTGCCGAGCAGGAGTTGGACTTGGTCGCGGCTCATGCCTGCTTGAAGGGAGACGACGGCGCGGGGATCAAGTTCGTTGCCTTGGATGACTTTGAGTTTGTAGGAGGGGAACAGGGAAACGCGTTCGGCGCTGCATGCGGAAAGTCCGATGAGGGCGACGAGGGCAAGACAGAGGGGTTTGTTCACGGATATGCCTTTCTGTTCGAATTCGGGTGGAAGGGTATCATTGCTTGAATTTTTTGAAAAAGCAAACGATAATCATCTCTTTGATTATAATTTCAGCCGGCTATCGTTTGTATGCAAACAAAACTTGTGGTTTTATTGCAAACCGCTATGGCGTAATAGTGGGCAAGCGGGCTGAAATTGCGTATTATAACGTCTATTACTTCACAGGGATATTGAATATTATGGAAAAATTCAGCAATATTGCGCAATTGAAAGACAGCGGTTTGAAGGTTACCGGTCCGCGTTTGAAAATCTTGGATTTGTTCGAGTCGCATGCTGAAGAGCATTTGAGTGCCGAAGATGTGTACCGTATTTTGCTGGAAGAGGGTGTGGAAATCGGCGTAGCGACGATTTACCGCGTGTTGACCCAGTTCGAGCAGGCAGGCATTTTGCAGCGCCACCATTTTGAAACCGGCAAGGCGGTTTACGAATTGGACAAAGGCGACCACCACGACCATATCGTCTGCGTGAAATGCGGCGAGGTAACGGAATTCCACAATCCTGAAATCGAAGCCTTGCAAGACAAAATCGCGGAAGAAAACGGCTACCGCATCGTTGACCACGCGCTTTATATGTACGGCGTGTGCGGCGAATGCCAAGCGAAGAGCAAACGCTGATTCCCGTTTTAAAAGATGTTTGATGTTCAGACGACCTCGGATGAGAATTTGGGGTCGTCTGAAATTTTTTGCGGAACATGAACATCATGCCGCTGCAAATCAGAATAATATAGTGGATTAAATTGAAATCAGGACAAGGCGAGGCAACGCCGTACCGGTTTAAAGTGAATCCACTATACCTTAGGATTTTTAATGAGTATCCCCTTGCTTTACCCTAATGATTACACTTTCCCCGACCCGTTTTACGCGCTGGAAGAATGCGACGGCGTGGTCGGTATCAGCCGCGATTTGGACACGGGACGGCTGCTGTCGGCGTATCGGCAGGGGATTTTCCCGTGGTTCAGCGAAGACGGCTGGTTTTTTTGGCACACCATAGATCCGCGTGCCGTCATCGTGCCTGAAAATCTGCATATCGGGCGTTCGTTGGCGAAAACCTTGCGCAACAAACCCTATCGGGTAACGGTCAACCAATGCTTCGAAACCGTCATTGCACATTGCGCCGCCTTTCCGCGCCCCGGTCAGGACGGCACATGGATTGTTCCCGAATTCCAAGCCGCTTATACCGAGCTGCACCGCTTGGGGCACGCGCATTCGTTTGAATGTTTCTATCCCGATGAAACAGGTCGTCTGAAACTGGCGGGCGGCTTTTACGGCGTACAAATCGGACGGGTGTTTTACGGAGAATCCATGTTCGCCCTTGAGCCGGATGCCTCCAAAATCGCCTTCGCGCGAGCCGTCCCGTTTCTTGCCGGACTGGGCATCGAGTTGATTGACTGTCAGCAAGATACCCTGCATATGCATCGTTTCGGTTCGGAACCGATACCGTTCGCCGAATTTCAGACGACCTTGCAACGCTTGAACGCTTTGCCTTTGAAGGAAGCGTTGGGCGCGCGGGTAGTGGGTGGAACGTTGGAATAGCGGCAAGATATATAGTGGATTAACTTTAAACCAGTACGGCGTTGCTATCTGTACTGTCTGCGGCTTCGTCGCCTTGTCCTGATTTAAAGTTAATCCAC
>JVVZ01000277.1:0-3596 GCA_001062585.1 Neisseria meningitidis | reverse complement strand
GAAAAAGAAAAAAATAGTGAAATGGTTTGGTTTCTTTATATTGATATTTGGGTTAGTTGAGTATTGGCGAATCAAGGACATTGGAGAGGAAATTAATAACCTGGATATACATAGCAAATGTTATCAGAATAATGATTTTATTGAATATAACAATTATTCTTGTGGATTTTATTTTATAAACAAAATCTCAAAAGGATTATCTGATGATAAGGAATATGAATTTTGTGAAACCAGACATAGCAGAGAGAAAGAAAAAGTTGAAGAGATAATTAGATTTAAAAATAAATTATTACAAGATCAAAAGAAATTACAAAATAGAAAAATCTTTGCCTGTAGAGGATGGAATGGTTTTAGGACAGCAATCTTTATTGCTGATGAAAAGGATAATTTACTCTACTATTATCGAGATACATCCCCATTTGTTTCGGAATGGGTTCCTGAAAATTTTGCAAGACCCTCTATCGATGATGAATATATCAGCTGGAGTGGCGGACCTGACGGCGGCCCTGTTGCCCCACTGCACCCCAACCTCCTTCAACGGATAGATGCAAAAATTATTCAGTGGCTGGTTGAATTGTTTTATTGAACAAATTTAAGCCGAAATCAAACCTAAAATTTTTGATAATTTGAAAGCTTCATTGAGCTACGCCCAACCTGCTTACCCATTTACTTACCCTCTTTTTTAAAGGTTACATCATGGCTTATGCGCTGGATTATAAAGCGGTCGCTCATTTACTTACCCTCTTTTTTAAAGGTTACATCATGAGGTCTTTTATCATATCTATAATACTGTTTTTTTCATCCGGTTTTTGCATCGGACAGGAAATTCAGTCTATTAAAAATGAAGATAAATCATGTGATGATCAGAATTACAAATTAAGCCTTTTCAAAACGAATGACACTTTATTTTCGGCATCACACTGTATTACCATCCATAATGAAGAAATAGACGAAATCAATGGAACAGATGGAATAGAAGAAATAATCCATAACAGTATATTGGTTAATGGAAAAAAATATGAATTAAAAAGTTTTAGAAAGGAGAATAGTCCAAGTAGGAAAATTAACTTGGAAGCAGTGAGCGTATATAAGGATAATCGCCATCCCCCATTGCTTATTACTCTATTTTCAGAGGAATTTTGTTGCTATCCTCAACTGGATGGCAAAGATTATACGATTTATTTATATAAAATTTATCAAAACAAAGAAAATGGTGAGTTAAAACTAATACCTTCAGATCATATCTTAGGTGAGAACGCATCAGGATTTAATGGTATATCTGATCATAAAATAAAATTTAAATTAAAAAATATCAGAGAAATAAAAAAATATTTAAATAAGAAGAAAGCTCTTCTTAATTAATCCATTGAGCAAGTACAGATTGAGTTGAAACCTGGAATTTATATTTATAAAGGTCGTCGGAAACCGTATTTGATTTTCAGACGACCTTTTCGTTTATTTAGGATCACAGCGGAAATGGTATGCGCAGATTTCGAAGCCGTTTTTGAAATACAGGCGGTGCGCATCGACGCGGTCGTGATTGACGTGGACGTTGAGGTGGATTTTGGTTACACCCGTTTCCGCGCCGATTTTACGGACTTCTGCCAATAGGCGGGAAGCGTAGCCTTTGCGGCGGCTTTGCGGCAGGGTAACGATGTCGTCGATGTGGATATGGCGGCCGCTGGCAAGGTTGCAGGACTCGCGGAAGCCGCAGACAGCGACGGCGTTGTGTTTGCCTTCTTCGAAAATACCCAAGAGGCGGTAGCCGGCGGGGCGTTGGACGGTGTTGATTTGTTCGGTGAATTTGCTGATGTCGGTCAATGAAGAACGCAGGACGCTGAGGGCGGCGAAGGCGGTGGATGTGTCTTCGGGCGGTATTTCGCGCAAAACGTAGTCGGCAGCGGCGGCTTGGACCGGCGCTTTTTCGGCGGCGTGTTTTTCTTCGATGGCTTGCGCCAGCGGGACGCGTTCGGCAAGTTCGCCTTGTGCTTTGGCCTCCTGTTCTTTCAAAAGCTCTTTGCAGTCGATGATGCGCAAGTCATTGTCGGCGGCAAAGTCCATCAGGAAACGGAACATCTGCGGATTGTCTTCTTCGAGTTTCTTATCGACGGCGACGCAGCGGACGTTGTCCACCAGCATGGGGCGCACCCAGTTGGAGTAGGACAGCCGGTTGTCTTTGGTGAATGAGGACAATATGCCGCACAGGCGTTCTGCCCAGTCGCTGGGACGGAAAATCTTGCCTTTGTTGGTTGTGCCGTGAATCACGACTTCGTAAGGGTTGCAGACTAACATGGCGGTTTCCTGTGTAGAGTTTGAAATTAGGGTGAAACCTTTCAAAAACTGCTTTTCGTCTTTGTTTTTTATTGATTTCACAAAAGAATATATTTCGCAATTATACCCTACTGTCCGTGCTTCGTGGCGTTCGGGGCCGGAGTCAGATTTTTTGTTTTTTGAAAAACGACAAGGGTCGTCTGAAAATGGAACGTTAAATTTCAGACGACCTTTGAGCCGTAGCGGCAATATGATGTGTGATGGGTTTGGGATGAAACGGCGGATTACCTGTATTACAAGCATCGGCGCCAAGGCGGATGATTGCCGTCCGACAAAGATGGCATCGTTTTATTTCAGCCCGGCTGCATCCCCATTCCCCGCCTGCGGACACACGCCGCCACACAAACAAAAAACACCAACTGCGCCAGATTAAACGTCGCCCCGCCAAGCGCGGCGGCAACGGGTGATTGCGGAAACAGGCTGCACGAAACCGCAATAACCGTTCCTACCGGCAACGGATTGCACCATGCAGCGACACGCGGAAGCAGCGTCCTACGGCGCAGCGTCTGTACCAGCAACAGCAGCCATCCCGCCGCAATCGAACCGACCGAAGCCATCCAGTGCACCTCCAGCATCCGGTAAAAATGACGGAACAGCGTCAGTAGCGGCGGATAATCGTCCGGCACGGCATTCAGCAGCACCTTGGCAACCATGCCCGTAAAATAAAAACCGGCATGTCCCAAAGGCGACAGCGCATATCCGAAAAACAGCACTGCAAAACCGACCTTGGCCGTGCGCCCGGGCCGCATCAGCCGGTAAACGCCGAATGCCGCCGCCAGATACAGCGCCGCAGAAAACGTCGCCGGCAACACGCCCCACAGCAGCCGCTCGGGCGAGCCGGCCTGCATCAGCACGGCAAAATCCGCCGCCTCGCCCAACTGCGGCGCCAGCGTCTGCGAAAGCAGGGGATAACGTTCCGGCGTCTGCACAAATCCGACCAGCAGCATATCGGCAACAGTCCAGCACACCGCCGCTGTGATTCCCGCCCAAAGCAGAAGAGAAAGTCGGGAAACAGCGGTTTCAGACGACCCGCACCTAACGAATGCTTCATTTTGATTTTGCATATCATAGAATCCTGTCGGGTATTCTCGACAATAAAATAGACTATTAAACAGGAAGATAAGTTCTCAAATTATCAGTACGTCCTATGATGTTTTCACAAAATTTCCGGCAACTGCTTAAATTCATAGGGAATAACACAAGACTGTCTGAAACTATAGTGGATTAAATTTAAATCAGGACAAGGCGACGAAGCCGCAGACAGT
>JVVZ01000276.1:0-2190 GCA_001062585.1 Neisseria meningitidis | reverse complement strand
GCAACGCCGTACTGGTTTAAAGTTAATCCACTATAAAAAGGTCGTCTGAAACCTTATTGATAGGTTTTCAGACGACCTGTGTTTACTTTAAAAAATCAAGTAATCAGTTTGCCATTTGTTTTGCCTGAACTGCTGTCAGGGCGATGGTGAAGACGATGTCTTCTACCAATGCGCCGCGGGAGAGGTCGTTGACCGGTTTGCGCAAACCTTGTAACAGCGGACCGACGCTCAGAACGTTGGCGCTGCGTTGTACGGCTTTGTAAGTGCAGTTGCCGGTGTTGAGGCTTGGGAAAATCAAGACGGTTGCCTGACCGGCGACGGTGCTTTCAGGAGCTTTGGTTTTGCCGATTTCGGGCACGGTAGCCGCATCGTATTGCAGCGGGCCGTCGATTTCCAAGTCCGGGCGTTTTTCTTTCGCCAGTTTGGTCGCTTCAATCACGGCATCGACATCAGGGCCGCTGCCTGAGTTGATGGTGGAGTAGGAAATCATGGCAACTTTAGGCGGGATGCCGAAGGCTTTGGCGGTATCGGCGGATTGGATGGCGATATCGGCAAGCTGTTCGGGCGTCGGGTTCGGGTTGACCGCGCAATCGCCGAAGACGAGGACTTGGTTGGGCAGCAGCATGAAGAATACGCTGGACACGAGGCTGGCACCCGGTGCGGTTTTAATCAGCTGCAAGGCGGGGCGGATGGTGTTGGCGGTCGTATGAACGGCACCGGATACCAAGCCGTCCACGTCGTTTTGCGCCATCATCATGGTGCCGAGGACGACGGTGTCTTGCAGTTGTTTGCGGGCGTCTTCAGGCGTCAGGCCTTTGGATTTGCGCAATTCGCACATCGGCTCGACGTATTGTTCGACCAATGTAGCGGGATCGATGATTTCCAATGAGTCAGGCAGGCTGATGCCGCGTTCTTTGGCAACGGCTTCAACTTCTTCGCGTTTGGCAAGCAAGACGCAGCGGGCAATGCCTTTTTCGTGGCAGATGGCGGCTGCGGCGACGGTACGCGGTTCTGCACCTTCGGGCAGGACAATGCGCATATCGGCTTTGCGGGCAAAATCAATCAGGTTGTAACGGAATTGGGCGGGAGACAGACGGGAGGCTTCGCGTTTTGCCAAAGCAGATACGTCTTTGAGCGCGCTGCTTGAGCCGTAGAACGTCAGTCCGGTCAGGCGGGCAACTTCTTCACCTACGGATGCTGCCGCGCCTTCAATGATGAAGCCTTCCAAGAGGCCCGGCGAGTTGGTGTAAAGCTGTTTGGCAAGGTTGATTCGGTGTGCCGCTTCGGCTGCGTCGGCATTGTCAGATTGCAATGCCAAAACTACGCCTGCATCCAAAGACAGCGCCAGCTCGACGTTTTTGCCGGACAGGAAGAGTTTGTCCGCATCGGGGGCGATACCTTCGATAACGAGTTTGTCGGTATTGAGTGCGACGGCTTTGCCGACCACAGCGTCAAACCAGTCATCGCTTTTGCCTTGCGCCAACAGGGTTTCGGCGGATGCGTCGAGCGGTTGGAAAACTTGCGCGCCCAAAGCTTGGGCAAAGGCTTTGCTTGCTGCTGCCACGTCCAAACCGGCGGATACCGGAGCGACCAATAATTTAGCCATGATATGTGTCCTTTCTATTTGGAGGTTGTCCGTCTTGGAGGTTGCCCGTCGCCGCCGTGATGCGGATGTAACGGCAATGGCTTAATACTAACAAACAAACTGTGTTTCCAACAAGGTTAAATATTAATAGATTCAGCGAAAATGCAATGGATTTTTAAGAAACGCTTGGAAAGCCGGTTAAAATCATTCCCCCTTTCCTTTTAATCTTTCTCATTACTGCGGACAATGCCGTTTGACATAAAAAAAGCCAAGCCCTGTAACATACAGAACCCAGCTGATAGCAACCATCTGAACAGGTTTTAATGAATACTCAAGATTTAAAGGATTCTTACCTTCAAATTCGAGTTTTCAGACGACCTCCCGTTTCAGCAACCAAATCTGCCGTAGGTCAGATTCTTGAATCCGACATCTCCCTCTGCCACAACGCGTAAAGAAAATAGAAACATCAAATATTCGTCGAATACAAATATCCGAACTACACATTACACAGCAATGACGCCGCAACTGATTTTACTCTGCAACGGAAAGACAAAAAGGTCGTCTGAAAACTGAACTGGCCCCCAAATCTTGGACACTCATAAAAG
>JVVZ01000031.1:0-6018 GCA_001062585.1 Neisseria meningitidis | reverse complement strand
AGTACATAAGGGCGTTGGCAACGCCGTATCATTGCAATTTTAATCCACTATAAAGTCCATTCGCGATAAACCCCGCCGCTTCCATTTTCAGACGACCTTTCGCCATCTAGCCGTAAATGCTTTCCCTGACTGAAACCAAAGCCGCCAAAGCCGAAGCGGCATTTACCGTTTCGGGCAGGTCGGCGGCCTCAAACGCTGTTTCCACTTCCGCCATCAGCCGTTCCGCTTTTTCCAGCAGGTCTTCGTAGGAAGATTCGCCGCGTTTGATGGCGAGCAGTTCGTCGCGGTTGGGACGGCGCGGGCGGATTTCGCCGTGGCGGGCGATGTCGCGGGCGGTTTCGAGCAGGCGGAAGGTGTGCATCATGTTTTTGGCGTCGTAGCCCTGTCCGTGTGCCTGCGTGCCTTGGTAGCGCGTTTCGTTGCGTTCCGCCAGCCATTGCTGATAGGAGGCGTATTCGCGGCAGTAGCTGCTGTATCCGTCTTGGTTGAAGGAGAGGTAGGCAAGCGGGGTTTCACCTTCGGGAACGGAGCTGAGGGAGAGGTTGGTGGCTTCGGGTTTGAGCGCGACGCCGTGGTAGCCGCGCGTGCCGTCTGGGTCGTAAAACAGGGCGTAGAGTTCGCGGGCGTGGGCGATTTTGACCAAACCGACCCGCCGCTGCTCCATTTCGCGTTGCGCAAGCCAGTGTTGCAGCGGCACGGTTTGCGCGCCTTCTACGATGTGGCAGAAATCAAGCACGCTTTTCTTTTCAGACGACATCGGGTTGCTGATTTTCTTGTTCAGCCCGCGTGCTTTTTTGATTTGCCCGTAGGCGTATCCGGCGAAACTCTGGCGGCAGGCTTTGGACACAAACCATTCGGTTTTGAACGCGTCCATCAGTGGCGAACGGTAGCGCACGCAGTCGGGCGGGGAGGCGAGCAGTTCCAGCGTGTTCGGGTTGCTTTGCAGCAAAAGCTCGATAAACCGCCCCAGTTCGTAATACACGATGTCGTTGGTTTCGTTGCTGATTTGCGGGATGTATCCCATGCCGTAAAACATGGATTTGGGCAGGTAGAACACGCCTTTAATGTCGGTATCGGATTCGGGCGTCGCCAAACCGTAGGCGCGGCTGCCGGAAACGGCTTCGAGCAGAAGCAGGTTTTGTGTGTGCAAGTCTTTGATGGTGAGCATTTTCAGACGACCTTTTGTGAGGTGGTTGGGCATTGAAAAGCAGCCTGCACGTTCAGGCTGCCTTTGGTGTGTGTCGGATTTGTGAATCCAATTTACAGCTGATGTTGGTTGGAATTATCAAGCAAAGGAAATCCAAGATTTTTATCCCCGTACCAAGATAAATTTTCTTTTTTCCAGAAATCGGTGTGAGACAGAATAGCGCCAAGTTTAATCATAGCCAAATAAATAGCCTGCAACATATCTTCACCGATTGCCCTTCCCTCATCACAATAATCATATTTGCTTATTTTATATTGGCAAATATACGCTTTGTATTCGTCAGAAAAAAAGGGGAGATACATGGTAATTTCAACAGGCTCGCCATTTTCTGTATGTAATTCTCTATATCCTATGATTTTATGCATAAATTTATCCATTTACCGCCACCAAGGTTTCGCGGAACAGTTCGTTCAGCGGCCCGCTGTCGGCAGCTTGGGCGGCAGGGGCGGATAATTCGGAAACTTCGTTATATAAATCAACAGTCAGGCGTTGCAATTCGGGTGACAGCGTATGCAGGTAACTTTCATCCTGTTCCGCCTTGATGGCCACTAAATCGGTGATTTGGGCGGCGCAGTCCGTTTGCCATTCGCTCATCAGTTCCGCCAGCGTCATCGGCGGGATGCCGCCTTGTTTGACTGCCCACCGTGCTGCGAGCAGCGGGCGCAGGACGTAAAACCATTTTTTCAGTTTGACGGGTTGCGCCAAATCCATATTTCTCAAAGCATTGCCCGCGATGCCGCGATAATGGTGCAGCAGCGCGGCGGCTTGGACGTATTGCGGCGCAAGCGCGTTCAGACGACCCGTGAAATCATCGTCCTGCGTATAAACTATCGGCGAACGCAGCCATTCGAGCAACGTGGCATTGCTTTTCCGCAGCAGGCGCAACGCCTTGCGGATGTCCCAGCCGCCGACGTCAAACCATTGGTTTTCGATAAATTCAAACGTGTCTTTCGCTTCGTCGATTTGCAGATAATATGGCTGCGGACGGATATAAATGGCACGCACGTCGTAATCGCTGTCGGGCGAAGCAAAGCCCCATGCGCGGCTGCCGCTCTCTACCGCCAGCAGGAAATGCAGCGGCTCGGTATGGGCGATGTGGGTGAGTTTTTCTTGAATGGCTTGTTTCATGATGTTTCTTTTAATAGAGGTCGTCTGAAAACCCTAACAACAGGTTTTCAGACGACCTTTGCTTTTGATGGATGGTCGGCTCGCCCGAATCAGTCTTTCAACCTGAATTCCGCTGAGCGCGCGTGAGCGGTCAGGCTTTCGCCGTGTGCCAACACGCTGGCGGTTTTGCCCAGCTTCTGCGCGCCTTGTTCGGAAACTTGGATCAGGCTGGAGCGTTTTTGGAAGTCGTAAGTACCCAGCGGCGAGGAGAAGCGGGCGGTACGGCTGGTGGGCAGGACGTGGTTGGGTCCGGCGCAGTAGTCGCCGAGGCTTTCGCTGGTGTAGCGTCCCATGAAAATCGCGCCGGCGTGGCGGATTTTTTTCGCCCATTCCTGCGGGTTTTCTACCGACAATTCCAAGTGTTCGGGGGAAATGTAGTTGGCGATTTCGCAGGCTTCGTCCAAGTCTTTGGCGAGTATCATCGCGCCCCTGTTGCCGAGCGAGGCTTCGATGATGTCGCGGCGGGGCATGGTTTCGATGAGGCGGTTCATGGCGGCTTGAACTTCGTCGAGATAGGGCTGCGACGTGCCGATGAGGATGGCTTGGGCGATTTCGTCGTGTTCGGCCTGGCTGAACAAATCCATCGCCACCCAGTCGGCGGGCGTGGTGCCGTCGGCGATGACGAGGATTTCAGACGGCCCTGCCACCATGTCGATACCGACCACGCCGAACACGCGGCGTTTGGCGGCGGCGACGAAGGCGTTGCCCGGGCCGGTGATTTTATCGACCTGCGGTACGGACTCGGTGCCGTAGGCGAGGGCGGCGACTGCCTGCGCGCCGCCGACGGTAAAGACTTTGGTGACACCCGCAACGAAGGCGGCGGCAAGCACGATGTCGTTGCGTTCACCTTTGGGCGTGGGGACGACCATGATGATTTCTTTCACGCCGGCGACATGGGCGGGCATGGCGTTCATGATGACGGAACTCGGATACGCCGCTTTGCCGCCTGGAACGTAAATGCCGACGCGGTCAAGCGGTGTAATCTGTTGTCCCAACAGCGTGCCGTCTTCGTCTTCGTAGGTCCACGATTCCATTTTTTGGCGTTGGTGGTAGCTTTCGACCCGTGCGGCGGCGGTTTTCAAGGCGGTTTGAATTTCGGGCTGCAAACGCTCGAATGCGGCCTGCAAATCGTCTTGAGTCAGGATGAGGTCGGCTATGGTTTGGGCGGACGTGCCGTCGAAGCGGTTGGTGTATTCGATGAGCGCCGCATCGCCGCGCTTTTGCACGTCGGCGCAGATGTCGGCGACGATGCGGTCGATTTCGGGGTTTTGCGCGGTCTCAAAAGCCAGCAGGGCTTTGAGTTCGGCTTGGAAAGCGGGCGATTGGGTGTTGAGTTTTTTCATGATTTGGGATTCTCCTTTGATATTTTTGGACTTGGGGTCGTCTGAATATTTTCTTGTTCAGTCTCGGTTTTAGGTCTGATATACGCTTTTTCTCCCCCGCTACCAAACTTCAATTCGGGCAGGCATTTTTGTTGCAGGCCGAGTTTGGCTAATACCTCTTCGCTACGAGAGGTAGTATGGAAACGGTAACGGGTTTGTTTTCTGCCGTTTTTGGTTTCTTCAAACGTTTCGAAACCGTCCACTTCATATGCGCTGACAACGGCGTTTTGCAGCGCGGTGTGAATGCCGATAACGTATTTCACTTTTGACGCGGCATCTTTGCCGATAACCCAGTTGCCCAACGTGCGCGATTTGAGGTTTGCATCGTCTTGGTTGTCGAAACGGTAGTCGGCTGCTTCGTCGGTATCCAAGTCCAAAGCGTCTTGGATTTTGACGGCGAGAACCAGGCCGTCGGGGTTAAGGCCGTCAAGCGGGCAGGGTTTGAATTTGAAGCGGCTGTCGAGTTCTTCCGCGCTGATGCCGCCTGCACCGCATCCGGCAGATTTGTTTTTGAACTTTTTATCGACAACGGATTTGACGAAATGAATCAGGGCAGTTTCGGCGGCTTGCGCTTCGATTTCAGTCAGATGATAGCTGATGATATAGCGACCGAGTTTCTTACATTTGGCGATGGCTTTGCGTGCCGGTACGTCAATGTCGCCGTCTTGCGAACGGGCGGCCTGTTCATGCTCAAAGATGCGGTTGTCGCAGCCTTTGCCGATGTAGAGGATTTTGTCTTTTTTCAGGTCGGTCAGACAATAGACGTAAAACCGACGCTCGCCGTTATTCAAAACGGAAAGGGTTGAATCTGAAAATTTTTTTATTTTTGCAACCATTTTAAATCCTCCTATACAGTTTACTGCCGGTGGTATTTTCAGACGACCTGTCGGCAGGAACGGCTAAGGTCGTCTGAAAACGCATCTTCATTCAAATGAACGCTCACCCCGCCTTCGCTGCGCTGCCGAACGCCTGAATAATCGGCTCCAGCAGCGCGTGTTTCGTTTTCAATGCGGCTTTATTGACCACCAGACGGCTGGAAATATCGACAACGTGTTCGACCGCTTCCAAGCCGTTCGCCTTAAGCGTGTTGCCTGTGGAGACCAAATCGACGATGGCGTCGCTCAAACCGACCAGCGGTGCAAGCTCCATCGAGCCGTAGAGTTTGATGATGTCAACGTGTACGCCTTTGCCGGCGAAATGCTCGGCGGCGATGTTGGGGTATTTCGTCGCGATGCGCAGGCGGCTGCCGGGCTGCGAGGCGGCGGCGTAGTCGAAACCCTTGCGGACGGCGACCATCATGCGGCATTCGGCGATGTGCAAATCCAGCGGCTGATAAAGCCCGCTGCCGCCGTGTTCGATTAAAACGTCTTTGCCCGCGATGCCGAAGTCTGCCGCGCCGTATTGGACGTAAGTCGGCACGTCGGTGGCGCGGACGATGACGAGGCGGATGTTTTCATGGTTGGTGCCGATAATCAGTTTGCGCGATTTTTCGGGCGCTTCGGCGGGAACAATGCCCGCCGCCGCCAAAAGCGGCAGGGTTTCTTCAAAGATGCGCCCTTTGGACAGGGCGATGGTCAGTGTGTTTTCAGTCATTGTTGTTGTGTGCCGTCAGACTTCGAACCTGTATCAAGCAGGCAGTCTGACTTTCTCCACTATATGTTTCAGATGGGAAAAAGGTCGTCTGAAAACCGCGACCGGCATTCAGACGACCCCATGCGGATCAAAGCAGTTTTTTGATGTCGGCGGCAATGGTTGCCGGCTCGCTGCCGTAACGCGAGAAAATCGCCACTTCGCCGGTTTTATCGATCAGATACGCGCCAGAAGAGTGGTCAACCAAATAGTTTTCGCTGTCTTCTTTTTGATTGACTTTGGAGGACACCACGCGGTATTGCTGTTTGATGACCGGCAGGCTTTGGTCGCCTGTCGCAGTCAGACCGATAAATTCAGGATTGAACTGTTTGACGTATTTGCCGATGACTGCGGGCGTGTCGCGCTCGGGGTCGATGCTGACGAACACCACTTTCACATCTTTCGCCTGATCGCCCAACTGTTTCAATGTGTCGCTGTAAGTCAGCAATTCGGTCGGACAAACGTCGGGGCAGTGCGTATAACCGAAGGACAGAATCACGACTTTGCCTTTCAGGCTGCTTAAGCTGAACGGCTTGCCGTCGCCGTCGGTCAGTGTGAAATCGCCGCCGATGTCTTCTTTACGCATATCCGTTCCGGGCGCTTGCGGTGCGGGCGTGGTAGCGGCAGGTGAGG
>JVVZ01000275.1:0-7574 GCA_001062585.1 Neisseria meningitidis | reverse complement strand
CCCGCCGCATGAAAGCGGCGCGCACGCTGCGTCCGGTGGATTTGATGCGCCGCCTGCGCGAAATCGACAGCGGCAAAATGAAAATCGAATTTGAAGAGGAGGCAATGTGATGGCGAACGAAATCCAAGGCATAGACTACGAAACCGCCCTTGCCAACCTGCGCGCTTCCTCATTGGAACTGCGCGGCGATCTGCCGGAAAAAAATGAATTGTTGAGCCAGTTTCACCCCGACTATCAGGCAAATGCGCGCGTTAAACTGCCCATCGGCCCGAACACGGGCGATTACTGCCATCCTGATTTGGCGAAACTGCTGATCAGCCATCCCCTGATTGACGACTATGATTTGTCGGGCGCGGAACATTTGAACACCGACGTGCTGGTTATCGGCGGCGGCGGTGCGGGCGCGGCGGCAGCGTTGTCTGCGACCGAAGCAGGCGCGCGCGTGATTATGGCGAACAAGCTGCGTATCGGCGACAGCAATACCGTGATGGCCGAAGGCGGCATTCAGGCGGCAGTCGGCGCGGAAGACAGCTTGCAGCAGCACTTTGACGACACCATCAAAGGCGGCCACAACGCAGGCAAGAAAGAATTGGTGGCGCAAATGGTTACCGACGCGCCGTCCGCCATCCGCTGGCTGATCGGTTTGGGCATGACTTTCGACCTTGCCAAAGGCGCGGACAGCAACGGCATGTTGAGCCGCAAACGTGCAGGCGGTACGACCGTGCCGCGCATCTTGAGTTACCGCGACTTTACCGGCCTCGAAATGATGCGCGTACTGCGCGAGGCGGTCGAACTCGACGAAAACATTACCCAGCTCAACCGCCACCCCGCCATCGAATTATTGTCGGACGAACACGGCCGCTGCGTCGGCGCAATTTTGTACGATTTGGAAAAACGCTCTTTGGTATTGGTTCACGCCAAAGCCGTGGTATTGGCAACCGGCGGCAGCGGACGCCTGCATTTGCAGGGTTTCGCCACTTCCAACCACTACGGCGCAACCGCCGACGGTCTGGTGATGGCATACCGCATCGGCGCGAAACTGCGCGACATTGATTCCTTCCAATACCATCCGACCGGCGTCGCCCATCCGCCGCATTTGGCGGGCGCGCTGATTTCCGAAGCCGTGCGTTCCGCAGGCACCAAACTGGTCAACGGTTTGGGCGAGCGTTTCGTTGACGAATTGCAACCACGCGACGTTGTTGCCGCCGCCATCCTGCGCGAGTGCCGCGAAGGCCGCGGCGTGGTGCGAGACGGACAGGTGGGCGTGTTCCTCGACACACCGCGCCTGATTGAAAACGATCCTGATGTGTTGAACCGTTTGGTTACGCTCGGCCACGTCGCCCATAAATGCGGCATCGACCCCGCCGTCGAACCCGTGATGATTCATCCGACCCTGCACTACCAAAACGGCGGCGTCGAAATCAACGGCGACGGCGCGACCTGCGTCGAAGGCCTCTATTGCGCCGGTGAAGTAACCGGCGGCATCCACGGCCGCAACCGCCTGATGGGCAACGCGCTTTTGGACATCATCAGCTTCGGCCGCCGCGCGGGTAAAGCCGCCGCCGGTTGCGGCCTACCGCTGAAAAAAGTGCGCGGCGGTGTCGGACACGTCCACGATCTGCAACGCGAAATGACCCGCGCCGGACTGACCAGCGACATCAAAGCCCCCGTTTTATATCCCGACTACGGCAAATTCGATTTGCGCGAACACGCCGGTTTGCAGGAGCAACAATCATGAACCAAGCCAATCAAAACTTACTGCACCCGTCCCGCCAAGTCGGTGCGGATTTGGCCGCGTGGCGCAAAGTCGGCGGCGGCGAAGGCCTGCTGGCAGCGCTTGCCGATCCTCAAAGCATCGTTTCCAAGCTGCAAGACGCCAACCTCTGCGGCATGGGCGGCGCAGGTTTCCCGACCTGGCGCAAATGGGAGGCGGCCGTTGCCGCCCAAAGCAAACACGGCGACAAATACGTCGTCTGTAACGCCAACGAAGACGAACCGGGTACGTTCAAAGACCGCGTATTACTGGCGAAAACGCCGCACCAAGTCATTGAAGGCGTCCTGATTGCCGCCGTCGCCTGCCGCGCCAACAAAGCGATTATGTATGTCAACCCGCACCAGACCGAATCCATCGCCGCCATCGTGCCCGCCATCGAGCAATGGAAAAAAAGCGATTTGTTCATCCGCATCGAAAACTATCTGGGCAAACCTTTAGACCTGAAATTGGTCGAAACTTCAGGCCGCTACATCGGCGGCGAAGAAACCGCCGTGATTTCATGGTTGGAAGGCGGTTTTCCGTTCCCGCGCCGCAAGCCGCCGTTCCCCGCCGAAAGCGGCGTAGAAGGTGAACCGACCTTAATCAACAACACCGAAACCTTCGCCAATATCCCGCAAATCCTTGCCAAAGGCGCGGAATGGTACAAATCGCTGGGTTTGGGCGATGCCGCAGGCACGAAACTCTACTCGCTTTCCGGCGACGTATTGAATCCGGGCCTGTACGAACTGCCGATGGGCACGACCTTGCAATCGCTGATTTTCGATCACGGCGGCGGTATGCTCGAAGGGCGCACGTTTAAAGCCGTCTTTACCGGCGGCCCGTCAAACACGCTTCTGACCGCGAAAGATTTGGACGTGCCTTTGGACTTCGTGTCCGTGCGCGAACGCAAATCCAGCCTCGGTACGGGCGCAATGATTGTGATTTCCGAAGGCACCAGCGTCGTGCGCAAAGTGGCCGAGTATGTGGAATTTTTTGCGTCCAACTCATGCGGACAATGCCCGCCGTGCAAAGGCGGCACCTTCCAACTTTCACGCCTGCTCAACCGCGTGGATACCGGCATCGGCACTTCAGACGACCTCCGCGCCCTGCAAAGCCTGTGCCAACTGCTGCCCCGAAGCGGCCGCTGCGGCCTGATTGACGGCGCGGTTACCGTGTTGCAAAGCTCGCTGCGTACCTTCCCCGAAGAGTACGGACTGCCTGCTGAGCAGGATTAATCCGATACGTGGTTTCAGACGACCTTTTCTATATAGGAGGTCGTCTGAAAAATACCTGTAGTATTTGTTAGGTTTCACAACCGAACCTTCCCAAACTACTTACCAGATGCTTCGCCAGCAGAAAAAACGATACTGTGTATCTTGAGGTTTTGCCCTCTCCCTAGCCCTCTCCCACGGGGAGAGGGAATGATGGTGCTGAAACCGACCATTATTAGATTTTCTGCAATCCGTCCCCTCTCCCCGTGGGAGAGGGCTAGGGAGAGGGCAAACCGCAATAACCTCAAGAAAACGTCGTCTGAAAAAGATGGCAACACAAACACGCATGACCCAAACCACCAAAAGAAAAACATAAAAACAACTGCTGCCAAATACGTTTCAGACGACCTGTTCCCACCAAAATCAGGCACACGTCGTCTGAAATCCGATTTCCCCGATACCTCAAACTAGGAGACTCAACATGGGCTTCAAGCCAATTCCTGCTGCGGTTGCGCTCGCGCTGACGCTGATTATCTGGTTCGTCATACCCGTGCCGCAGGGTGTATCGCCCGACGCATGGCACCTTTTGGCGTTGTTCGTCGGCATTATCGCCGGCATCATCGGCAAAGCCATGCCCATCGGCGCAATGGCGATTTTGGGCATTACCTTGGTCGCGCTGACCGGCGTGACCAACGAAAAAGCTGCCGATGCAACCAAAGACGCTCTGAGCAGCCTCAACAACTCGTTAATCTGGATGATCGGTATTGCCATCATCATCTCGCGCGGTTTGTTGAAAACCGGCTTGGGGATGCGTATCGGCTACCTTCTGATTTCCCTCTTCGGCAAACGCACGCTGGGCGTAGGTTACAGCCTGGCTTTGGCCGATTTGGTCATCGGTCCGGTTACGCCGAGCAACACTGCGCGCGGCGGTGCCATCGTGCATCCGATTATGCGTTCCATCGCCCTGAGTTTCGATTCCGACCCCGAAAAAGGCACGGAAGGCAAAATCGGTAAATACCTCGCGCTGGTCAACTACCACGCCAACATCATCACCTGCTGCATCTTCATTACCGCAACCGCGCCCAACCCTTTGGTCGTCGAATTGGTCGCCAAAGCCACCGATTCGCAAATCCACCTCTCTTGGGGCACATGGTTCGCTGCCATGGTCGTACCCGGCCTGATCGCCATGTTCCTGATGCCGCTGGTGCTGTATTTCCTGTATCCGCCCGAAATCAAACAAACGCCTAACGCGACCGCCCTTGCCAAAGAAAAACTGAAAGAAATGGGCGCGATGAAGCGCGACGAAAAAATCATGCTCGGCATTTTCGTGATTCTGCTGCTTTTGTGGGCGGGCGTTCCCGAAATGCTGTTCGGCGTGAAAGTCGATGCCACCGCCACCACCTTCCTTGGTCTCTCCCTGTGTCTGCTCACCGGCGTACTGACTTGGGACGACGCGCTGAAAGAAAAAGGCGCGTGGGACACCATCGTCTGGTTTGCCGCATTGGTGATGATGGCGAACTTCCTCAACAAATTGGGACTGATTGCATGGCTGTCCGAATCCATGCAGGGCGGCATCTCCCATCTCGGCTTGGGTTGGGAAGCCGGTTGCGCCCTTCTGGTACTCGCCTACCTCTACGCCCACTACGTTTTCGCCAGCGGCACGGCACACGTTACCGCCATGTTCGGCGCGTTCTACGGCGCAGGCCTCGCCTTGGACGCACCGCCGATGCTGTTCGCCCTGATTATGGCGTCCGCCACCGGCATCATGATGTCGCTGACCCACTACGCTTCAGGTTCGTCCCCCGTCATCTACGGCTCGAACTATGTCAGCATGACCGAATGGTGGAAAGCCGGCTTCATTATGAGCGTGGTCGAAATCCTGATTTTCGGCACCATCGGCATCATCTGGTGGAAAGTGCTGGGCTACTGGTAAACCCTGCCTGAAATCAACAAAAGGTCGTCTGAAAATAGGTTTTCAGACGACCTTTTTGCTTTTTGGAGAGAAGCAGTTGCAAGGTGAGGCTGGATATCAATCCGCTATTGGCTGCCCAACCATTCGTCGCGCGTTTGCTTGGCTTCTTCAAAATAACGGTATAGCGCGTCGCGATTTTCTTGTTCAAGGATACGTTCCAGCTCGGAAAGCTGGTCGTTCAGTCCGGCAATCAGCTTGATCAGGCTGTTTTTATTGTCCAGGCAGATGTCCGTCCAAATGGCGGGATGGCTGGAGGCGATGCGGGTAAAGTCTCGGAAACCGCTGGCGGCAAATTTCAAATATTCCTGTCCGTCCGGATGGTCGGCGATTTGGTGGACATAGGCAAAAGCCGTCAAATGCGGCATATGAGAAACAGCGGCGAACACGGCATCGTGTTCTTCCGCACTCATTTCAAACGTCTGTGCGCCGACCGCCTGCCACAGGCTTTTTATTAAAGCGATACCTTCGGGGCGCTCTTGTCCGTGTGTGGTGATAATCAGTTTTTTATCTTGATACAATCCGAATTGCGCCGCCAATGCGCCGCTGCGGTCGGAGCCTGCAATGGGGTGCGCGGCGATACAGTGTGAAATCCGCTCAGGCAGATATTGGCGGAAAGCGGCGATGGCAGTCCGCTTGGTGCTGCCCACATCAGACACATAAGCCTCCGGCGCAAGCAGCGGCGCAATGGCTTGGCAGATGGTCGGCAAAGTGGAAACAGGCGTGGCAATCAACACCAAATCGGCATGACCGATGCTTTCGGCGTTGATTTCCGTAAACGCTTTATCAATCACCCGACGCTCAAGCGCACGGTCGAGATTATCGCGGTCAAGATCAATACCGGTCACGGTTTGCACCCATCCCAATCGTTTGAGATCCAGAACGAAAGAGCCGCCTATCAGTCCGACGCCGATAAGGGTGATGTGTTGGAGCGGGGCATTTGGTGTCATGGCGGATGTGTAAGGCGGTGGATAAAGGAAAGGTCGTCTGAAAACGTACCGAGGACTAGGATTTGCTTCGAAACCTGCAAAACTTTTTGGAACACAAATCCTGCCTGCGGCTTGGGCTATTATAGTGAATCGGCCCCATTCCAGCCACAACCCCGTCAGGTAGACAGTCAGCACACATTCGTTTTCAGAATGGAACAATCTTCCGCAGTGTCAAAAGATTTTGCATACACCGGCCATCCTAAATCAATATTATTTAAGAAAATCAAAGAAAACCGGCAGCGTTCATTTGCTCTAAAAACCGTTTATACAGAAACAGTTTTCCAAACCTTGCGTTCCGTTTTACAATTGAGAGCCATTCTTGAACCAGGTCGTCTGAAAGTACCGTATGTCACTTGCACAACCCAACCGTATCCTCGTCATCAAACTGCGCCATCATGGTGACGTATTGCTCAGTACGCCGGTCGTCGATGCGATCAAACAACATTTTCCCGAGTGCGAAGTCGATATGCTGGTTTATCAGGAAACCGCCGACATCATCCGCGACAATCCGCAAATCGCCAGGATTTTCACCATTGACCGGCAATGGAAGAAACAAGGCGTGCGGATGCAGTTCAAACACGAAAAAGACCTTTTCCGTCAGTTAAAAGCCCGTCAATACGATTGGGCATTCAACCTTTCCGACCAATGGCGTGCCGCCATCATTGCCAAACTCTGTTCAAAATGCAGCGTCGGCTTCAACTGCATCAAACGCGACAATGCCGCCTGGCGCTGGTGTCACGACTTTCTCAATCCCGATATGGGCACGACCAAACATATCGTTGAAACCCATCTGGGCATACTGCCTCCGCTTATCCGTCCGGAAGAGCTGTCCCACGCAAAAGTCCGCATGAGCATCTCCCCTGATGTCCGCAACAGTATGGAACAAAAATTGCGCGAACAAGGCTGGCAAGGCGAAAACTACGTCTTACTGCATCCGGGCGCGCGCTGGTTGTTCAAATGTTGGGAAGACGGCAAAAACGCCGCACTCGTCCAGCTTCTGCTGAACCACGGACACAACGTCGTCCTGACCGCCTCCCCCAGCCCTATCGAACACGACATGATCGAGGCCATCTTAGGTCGTCTGAAAATACCGGAAGGCGGCAAAGTATGGGTATTGTCCGGCTGCCTAACTTTGCGCGAACTTGCGGCGGCAATAGACCGCGCCAAACTGTTTATCGGCGTCGATTCCGTTCCCATGCACATCGCCGCCGCGCTCGACAAACCGCAAATCGCCCTATTCGGCGCGACTTGGCTGGGCATATGGCATCCTTATTCGCTCAATGCCGAAGTGATATGGGCGGGCGATTATACCGACCTCCCCCACCCCGACAGCATCAATACAAACAATCCCGAACGTCTCCTGAAAGCCATTCCTCTGGAAGAAGTATGGAACCGCGTTTCCGCCAAACTCGAGAAAATTGACCAAACGGGAACACACGCAGCAATAGAATAATCCCTGCTTCGGTATCAATAAGCGGTTGCCTATAAATAAAGTAGAGGTCTTTGCAAAATTAACTCCAACAGATTTTCACCCTATTCCGACATCTCAAGAGAACACCTAAGATTTATCCAAACATCCTGAAACCTTAACGGATGTCAACGCGCTATTTGGCGGGGACGTAGTCGGCATAGTGCGCCGGCAAGGCAGTCGT
>JVVZ01000274.1:0-2037 GCA_001062585.1 Neisseria meningitidis | reverse complement strand
CTTTGAGCTAAGGCGAGGCAACGCCGTACTGGTTTAAAGTTAATCCACTATATACCTGTTAAAGCGCTGAAAAATTCTTACACATATCATGTAAAAAAGGTCGTCTGAAAACTTTAAATATATTAACAAACGCGCTTCGTTTCCATACGGGGTCAAGCCTTATCGGTTTAAATTTCCTATTTTAGAAAATTACATATTTGGAATTTCGAGAACGTTATCATTTTTAGTGCTTGAACTGAAAGAGAAAAAATACTATCCTGTTTTCAGACGACGTTTGAGGAACGTCCAAAACCTAAGAAAGACAACCAAGGAGACAGCATCATGGCAAAAGATTTAAATGTGTTTGATAAAGAGTACGGCCTCTTGATTAACGGCGTGTGGACAAAACCCGGCGTGCTTTTGGATTCGTACAATCCTGCCAACGGCGAAGTATTGGCGAAATTCACCGACGCGACTGACGCCGATGTCGATGCCGCTGTCGCCGCCGCGCAGGAAGCGTTCAAAACATGGCGCAAAACCACCACTACCGAACGCGCCGCCATACTCAACAAAATCGCCGATGTGATTGACGACAACCTGGAATTGTTCGCTTTGCAAGAAACGCTGGACAACGGCAAACCTATTCGCGAAACCCGTGCCGCCGACATCCCGTTGGCTTCCGACCATTTCCGCTACTTTGCTAGCGTGATCCGCGGCGAAGAAGGCACTGCTACCCAGCTTGACTCCGAAGACCTGTCTATCGTCCTGCGCGAACCCATCGGCGTAGTCGGTCAAATTATTCCGTGGAACTTCCCCTTCCTGATGGCGGCTTGGAAAATCGCACCCGCACTTGCCGCAGGCTGCACCATCGTCATTCACCCGTCTTCCAGCACTTCGCTGAGCCTGTTGTCGTTCGCCCAAAAAATCAACCACTTGCTGCCTAAAGGCGTGCTGAACATCATCACCGGACGCGGTTCTAAATCCGGCGAATACATGTTGCACCATAAAGGCTTCAACAAACTCGCCTTTACCGGTTCGACCGAAATCGGTCGCCACATCGGCATCGCCGCCGCCGAAATGCTGATTCCCGCTACCTTGGAGCTGGGCGGCAAATCCGCCAACATCTTCTTTGACGATATGCCGTTCGACAAAGCCCTCGAAGGCGCGCAAAAAGGTATTTTGTTCAACCAAGGCCAAGTGTGCTGCGCCGGTTCGCGCATCTTCGTACAAGAAGGCATTTACGACAAATTCGTCAACGCCTTGGCGGAAGAGTTCAAAAAAATCAAAGTCGGCCTGCCTTGGGAAGACGATACCCAAATGGGTTCGCAAGTCAACGCCGGCCAGCTCGAAACCATTTTGAAATACGTCAAAATCGGCGAACAGGAAGGCTGCCGCATCATTACCGGCGGTAAGAAAATTGAAGGAGAGTTGGGCAAAGGCGAATTTGTCGAACCGACCTTGATTGAAGCCGGCAGTAACAACGCCCGCGTTGCCCAAGAAGAAATCTTCGGCCCGGTTGCCACCGTGATTAAATTCAAAACCGAAGAAGAAGTCATCAAAATGGCCAATGACAGCGAATACGGCCTGGGCGGTGCAGTTTGGAGCAAAGATATAAACCGCTGCCTGCGCGTTTCCAACGCACTGGAAACCGGCCGCGTCTGGGTGAACTGCTACAACCGCCTGCCCGCAGGCGCACCGTTCGGCGGCTACAAAACTTCAGGTATTGGCCGCGAAACCCACAAAATGATGCTTGCCGCGTACACGCAGGTGAAAAACATCTACATTTCCACCCGTGAGGAACGCGAAGGCTTCTATTGATTGCCTGCTGAACATCGTTTATTGATGTAGAAAAAAAGGTCGTCTGAAAATCCGGATTCGGGTTTCAGACGACCTTTTGTGTTGAGTGGCATTCTGATGAATGTTTGCCGTTGCAGGCGAATAAACGGTCAGAGGCTTGGCTTTGGGAAAGATTAAACGGTTTTTATAGTGGATTAACTTTAAACTAGTACGGCGTTACCTCGCCTTAGCTCAAAGAGAACGATTCTCTAAGGTGCTGAA
>JVVZ01000030.1:0-740 GCA_001062585.1 Neisseria meningitidis | reverse complement strand
GTATGCCATGGTTAAACCTTCAAAGTTGAGTATTGTACTATTTTGTTTTTAATTTACTATAACTTTTATGGTGGATGAACGTGAGCTAAGAGAAGCAAAGAAATTTCTCACTGGATACCACAAAAAACTTCCTTGACAGGTAAATTCGGCGGGGTGGTGGGTAGGGCACTGCGATACCTGCCGTGGATTGTAGCATGGGCTTTGCCGACGGAATCATCTGTTTGGTTTTCGAGTCGGGAGATAACATGGCGTTTTTTTCGTGGGCAGAGCCCACGCTACGGCTGGCTGGGACAAGGTCGTCTGAAATCGTGGGGTGATGGATTTCAGACGACCTTTTAACTTTTATGATGGAGTAACGTGAGTCTAAGAGAAGCAAAGAACTTTCTCATTGACTTCCTTGACAGGTAAATTCGGCGGGGCGGCGGGTAGGGCACTGCGATACCTGCATACCTGCCGTGGATTGTAGCGTGGGCTTTGCCCACGGGATTGATGGCTTGGTTTCCGAGTCGGGCGATAAACAGTGTTGTTTTTTTCGTGGGCAGAACCCACGCTACGGCTGGGGTGAGGTCGTCTGAAATCATGGGGTGATGGATTTCAGACGACCTTTTTATACTTTATGGTGGATGGACGTGAGTCCGAGAGCAGAAAACAACTTCCCTTTAAATACAAAAAATTTTCTTGATAAGTATAGTCAATTAAAAATAAAATAGTACAATACTCAACTTTGAAGGTCTAACCAT
>JVVZ01000273.1:0-4573 GCA_001062585.1 Neisseria meningitidis | reverse complement strand
GTACTGTCTGCGGCTTCGTCGCCTTGTCCTGATTTAAAGTTAATCCACTATATCGTTGCGAGGGGGGATTATCGGACTGCTTGATAGATGATGCCCGTCGGATTGTCTCTTTTTCATAGTCGATTGGAACGGGAAAGGTCGTCTGAAAACTGATTTTCCGGTTTTCAGACGACCTTTTCGATTTTTTGCTTGTTTAAGGATAAGCAATATAAGCGTAAGCCGAGTGGTTGTGTATCGATTCGAAGTTTTCGCTTTCGATGATGAAGCTTTCGATGCGTCCGTCCGCAATCAGCGCAGTGGCTACGTCGCGCACCATGTCTTCCACGAATTTCGGGTTTTCATAGGCTTTTTCGGTAACGTATTTTTCGTCGGGGCGTTTGAGCAGGCCGTAAAGCTGGCAGCTTGCCTGCGCTTCCACGCAGTCGATGATTTCCTCGATACCGACTTCGGCGTTGGCGGTCAGGCTGACGGTAACGTGTGAACGTTGGTTGTGCGCGCCGTATTGGGAAATTTCTTTGGAACACGGACACAAAGAGGTTACGGGCACCATGACTTTCAAATTATGGCTGTATGCGCCGTTTTTGATTTCGCCCGTCAGGGTAACGTCGTAGTCCAGCAGGGATTGGATGCCGGAAACAGGTGCGGATTTTTTGCGGAAGAAGGGGAAGGAAACGCTGATTTTGCCGGAATGAGAGTTTAAAAGGGCAACCATTTCGGCAGTCAGTTTGTGCAGCCTGTCGAAATCCAAAGCCTCGGTTTGTTGCTCCATCAACGCCACGAAGCGCGACATATGCGTGCCTTTTTGGTCGGCGGGCAGGAAAACCGTCATGGTCAGGCGGGCGACGGTGGATTGGCTGCCTTCGGCGGTATTCAAAGTAATCGGAAAGCGCAGGTCTTTGATACCGACCTGGTTAATCGGCAGATTGCGTAAATCACGGCTGGATTGCACGTCTGCAATGGCGTTCATGCGTTGTTTGTCCTTAATTGTCGGATTGCTGGGGTGTGTGTCGTTTGGAAACGGATTCATGCCGTCCGTTTTGCAAATGCGAGATTATATCACTTGCAAACCATGTCCGCATTGATTGTTTCTATTTTTCGGATAGTGATAAAATCCTGAATTATTCATATCTTTACAAGGTCGAACCAAGATGAAATTCGCCACCAAAGCCATCCATTCCAGCTACGATTGCGACGAACACAACCGCGCGCTGATGCCGCCGATTTATCAGAACAGTATGTTCGCGCTGCACGAAATCGGCGAGCAGGTTCCCTACCGCTATTCACGCCTGAGCAATCCGACCCGTCAGGTTTTGGAAGATACGGTTGCCGATTTGGAACACGGGGCGGCGGGTTTTGCCTTTTCCAGCGGTATGGCGGGCATTGATGCCGTGTGGCGTACATTCCTGCGTCCGGGCGATACCATCGTCGCTGTCGCCGACATTTACGGCGGCGCGTATGACTTGCTGGTTGACGTATATAAAGAGTGGGGCGTGAACGTTGTCTTTGCCGATTTGGGCAACCCCGACCGCTTGGACGAACTGCTTGCCGCACACAATGTGAAACTGGTTTGGCTGGAAACCCCGTCTAATCCGCTTTTGCGGCTGGTGGACATCAAAGCGCTTGCCGCCAAAGCCCATGCCGTCGGCGCATTAGTAGGCATCGACAACACCTTCGCCACGCCGTATCTGCAACAGCCGTTGGAAATGGGCTGCGACATCGTGTTCCACTCCGCCACCAAATACCTTTGCGGACACTCCGACGTATTGATGGGCATCGTTGCCGTCAAAACCAAAGAACTGGCGAAACCGCTGCACGACATGATGGTGCATACCGGCGCGATTGCCGGCCCGATGGATTGCTGGCTGGTGTTGCGCGGCATCAAAACGCTCGCCTTGCGCATGGAAGCGCACTGCAAAAACGCGCTCGACATCGCCCGCCGCCTCGAAGCCCATCCCGCCGTAGAAAAAGTGTTCTACCCCGGTCTGCCGTCGCACGAACATTACGAACTGGCGAAAACCCAAATGCCCAAAGGCATAGGCGGCGTGGTAACGGTTTACCTCAAAAACGACACGCGCGAAGCAGCAAACAGCGTGATTAAAAACATGAAACTGGTCAAAATGGCGTCCAGCCTCGGCGGCGTCGAAAGTCTGGTCAACCATTGCTATTCCCAGTCCCACAGCGGCGTGCCGCATGATGTGAAAATGGAAATGGGCATTAAAGTCGGCCTGCTGCGCTTCTCCATCGGCATCGAAGACGCGGACGATATTTGGAACGATATTTCCAAGGCTTTGGATTCAACGTTGTAAAGATAAATAGGTCGTCTGAAAAGTGCGTAGCGGGTTTCGCTGAAGCGGTTTCAGACGACCTTTTAGCTGACCTCACGTTAGAAAGGCAAAATCATGAAAACCCTGATCCCCACCCTTATGACCGCAATCATTCTGACCGCCTGTACTTTGCCTGCTGAAAAACCGCAGCCGTCCCAACCTGTTATGTCGTCTGAAAAACCATCCGAACCGCGTCAAGCGTCAACGCTGGCTTTGGCAGCGAAATGGTTTGTGGTTTCTTTCGACAAATTCACCGAAAAAGATTTGGCGGGCAGAACGGCTTTTTTGGATTTGAGCAAAATGCCCAAGGCGCATGGCAAGATGGGTTGCAATCATTTGACGCTTCAAGCGCAGGAAGCCGGAGCGGGCAAAATTGATTTTGGTCCGATTGCCACGACGATGATGCTGTGTGAAGACATGAAGCTGGAAGAAGCTTTCTTGAACATGAAAAGCGTGTGGAACTATCGTTTCGACGGCAATGATTTGATTTTGGAGCAAAACGGCAAAACCATGCGCCTGCACCGTCAGCCGTAAAATTTGAGTTTCAGTTCCACTTAAAGGTCGTCTGAAAACCGGACAATCAGGTTTTCAGACGACCTTTCGTCAAGCGAACGGGTATAATACCTCTCGTTTCCCATCCCGCACACACAAGGAATCCCATTATGGCAGCCTCGCCCGAAGCCAAGTTTACCGAAGAAAAAGTCTTGTGGATTAAACACCATACGCCCAAACTGATGACTTTTGCCATCAGCCGCCCCGAATCCTACCGCTTCTCGGCGGGGCAGTTTTCGCGGCTCGGTTTTCGCGACGGCGAAGGCTTTATCTGGCGCGCGTATTCCGTCGTGTCCGCCGAATACGCCGACACGCTTGAATATTTTGCCGTTTTGATCGAAGGCGGCCCCATGTCCGCGCGGTTCGCCGCCATGAAAGAGGGCGACACCATACTGCTCGACAAAACCGCTACGGGCTTCCTCCTGCCCGAACGCTTCCCCGACGGCAAGGACTTGGTCATGCTCTGCACCGGTTCGGGCATCGCACCTTTCCTCTCCATCATCGAGCAACCCGAAATCTGGCAGCGTTTCGACCGCTTGATTTTGGCGCACTCGGTTTCTTTCTCCGGCGAACTGATTTTCAGACGACGTGTTGAAGCGTTGAAAGACCATCCGCTGATTGGCGAATATTTCCACAAATTCCGCTTCGTCCCCATTACCACGCGCGAGGAAACCGAAGGTTCGTTGAGCGGCAAGCGCATTCCCGAGCTGCTGAAAGACGGCAGCCTCGAAGCATACGCAGGATTCAAGTTCACCAAAGCAGACACGCGCTTTATGGTCTGCGGCAATCCCGCCATGGTCAAAGACACGTTCCAAGCCCTGATGGACTTGGGCTTCGCCATGCACCGCAACCGCATCCCCGGCGAAATTATGATGGAAAACGGGTTTTAAGCCTGATGAATTGGTAAGGTCTCAATAGAAGCAAAAAAGGTCGTCTGAAAAACGGTTTGCCGTTTCAGACGACCTTTTGTTTGAATGAATGGTTTTGCAGCCGTCGGTATGGGGCGCGGCTGCTTATTCTTCACGCGGTTCTTCTAAATAATCATCCATCTGTTGTTCGCGGAATTTCTTTTCTTTGTCCTTCTTTTTGTCCTTGTCGGGAATGGCGGCATTGATTAACGCGCCTGTGCCTTTGACGGCGATTTTACCTGCGGTCATGACGGTGGTGGCGGCCAGATTGACGGCGCTGGTAACGATACAGCCGCTGAGTGCCAAGCTGAGGAACGCGGGAAGAAGAAGGGTTTTTATCTTCATCAATGTTCGCATCCGCATTGATGGTCGTGGTGTCCGCCGCTGCATCCGGAAGCCGCTTCGTGCCAGCTTTCGTCGTCGCCGTCGAATTCTTCCATTTCGTCAAATTCGCCGTTTTCAACCAGCGCGACAAGTTCTTCGAGGCTTTGCGCCCCTTCGACCCAAAAGCAGGGGATATCGGGCGGCGTATCGGGAGCGAGCAGGGCGGCGGTTTGGTCATGCCACGCGATCCAATAGCCGTTTTCGGTGTGGACGAATTGGGCATCGGGATGAATGGTTTCTCCGGTCGTTCCGACCAGCATTCTTTCGGCAATGTCGGCTTGGTAGGGTTGAATCTGCATGATGGGTACCTGTGAACAAAATCAGCTTTTATTGTAACGGAAAATCCATGGCGGATTATAGTGGATTAACTTTAAACCAGTACGGCGTTGCCTCGCCTTAGCTCAA
>JVVZ01000272.1:0-9021 GCA_001062585.1 Neisseria meningitidis | reverse complement strand
TGGAAATCCTCACAAGGTGTCCAACCTTGTTGCGGTTTCCGCCTTGAATCTTCCACTTTGTGAACAAAAATCCACTGGGAAAATTAAATGTTGACAGCCCCTAGGAAACATCAAGGGGTCGTCTGAAACCCAAAAATCTAAAAAGGAACACCCATGCAAACCTTGACCATCATCCGCCCCGACGATATGCACCTGCACCTGCGCGACGGCGACGCGCTCCAAGCCGTTGCCCCCTATACCGCCCGCCAGATGGGGCGCGCCGTCATCATGCCCAACCTCAAGCCGCCCGTCGTCAGCGTAGCCGACGCGCTTGCCTACAAAGCGCGCATCATGGCGGCGTTGCCCGAAGGCAGCGCGTTTGAGCCGTTGATGACGCTTTACCTGACCGACCAAGCCACGCCCGAGCTGGTGCGCAAAGCTAAGGCCGCCGGCATCGTCGCCTTCAAACTCTACCCCGCAGGCGCGACCACCAATTCCGATTCCGGCGTAACCGACCTGTTCAAACTTATCCCCGTTTTGGAAGAAATGGCAAAACAGGGCATCCTGTTCCTCGTTCACGGCGAAGTAACCGACCCCGAAATCGACATTTTCGACCGCGAAGCCGCCTTTATCGAGCGCGTGATGAAACCCGTTTTGGCGCAAGTGCCGAATCTCAAAGTCGTGTTCGAACACATCACCACCGCCGAAGCCGCCCGCCTCGTTTTGGACGCAGGCGACAACGTTGCCGCCTCCGTGACCCCGCAACACCTCCTGCTCAACCGCAACGACCTCTTGGTCGGCGGCGTGCGCCCCCATCATTTCTGCCTGCCCGTACTCAAACGCGAGACCCACCGTCAGGCATTGGTTGCCGCCGTTACCGGCGAGAAGGCGCACAAATTCTTCCTCGGTACCGACTCCGCGCCGCATGCCAAATCCGCCAAAGAAAACGCCTGCGGCTGCGCCGGCATGTTCAGCGCCATGACCGCCATCGAGCTTTACGCCGAAGTGTTTGAAAAAGCAGGCGCGTTGGACAAACTCGAAGCCTTCGCCTCGAAAAACGGCGCAAGGTTCTACGGCATTCCCGAAAACACCGACACGATTACCCTCGTCAAACAAAACCAAACCGTCCCCGCAAGCGTCCCATACGGCGACGGCGAACTCGTCCCGATGCGCGCGGGCGGCGAGATAGGCTGGACAGTCAAATATTGAGCCGCACATCATGACCGCATGAAAATGCCTGCCCGAAAAGGGGCAGGCATTTTGGTTTGATGCGGGAGCGGATAAAGGGTTGTCTTGAGAGAGTCTCGCAAATGGAATTACGTTCGGCAAGAGGATAGCGAGCCGGATTGCGTTTGATATCGTCTAAAAAAGGTCGTCTGAAAACAGGTATGCGGATTTTGTGCCAACTCGTTTTCAGACGACCTTTTTGTTTTTTTAAATTTTAAACATCAATCTTTCAACAAAGCCCCCGCCAGCCAAATATTGAACGCTACGCCGACCGTGACCGTAATGCCGAAGGCGGCGACGGCGGGCGTGCCGCTTAGGGCGAGCAGGGCGAAGGAGATGGCGGTGGTAGCGGCGGCAAGCAGCATCCCGCCCAGCCGCGCGGGTGCGCTGTGTCGCGCGGTGAGGGCATAGACGGCGTAATCGACGCCGATGGCGGACACCAAAAGCAGGCCGAACATGGCGAACAGGCTGACGGGGATGCCTGCCAAACCGAGTACGGCGACGGTGCAGACGGCGGCGGCAAGCGGTACGGCAAGGATTTTAGTGCCGCGCTTCATGCCGAACATGCGCCATAAAACCAGCCATGCCAGCGCATAGGATGCCAGTTTCAACCACGCAGCCTGATTGCGCGTGTGATGGAAAAGATCGTTCAGATGGGCACGTTTGTCCGCCCAATGTACGCCCGCTACGCTTTGCGCGGCGGAGCGGACGGCGGTGTCGTCGGTCATGCCGTTCAGGCGCACGATGGCGGCAAAACGGCCTTTTTCGACTTCACCCAAATACAGCGGCCGCCAGGCTTCCGCCAAATCGGTTTTCAGCGCGTCGGCAAGCGTCAGCGGCGGCGCATCGGTGGCTTGCAGCAGCGCGTTGCGTAGGGTTTTGTGCGGGATGCCGATATCGACAAGCGGTTGGCGGCTTTCGGGCAGCTTGGACAGTTCGCGCAGGCGGTTTTGCAGTTTTTTCTGTTCGGATACGGGCATCAGGAGCTGGTCGGGAGATTGGAAGCTGACGAGCTTGCCTTGCGCGACTAAAGGTTGCAGCGCGCGGCCGAGTTCGGCGGTTTTCATCAACAAAGCGTCTTCGCTCGGCGCTTCGGCAACCAAGTATTTGCCGCCGAAATCCGCGCCGCTCAACTGTCCGATGCGTTGCACTTCCGCCAGCATTTCAGACGGCATGTTGACCCACTGGCGGATGTCGTCGCGCCAGTCGCTGCGCCACAGCCCGACCGCCAGCAACACGCCGCCGACCATCAGCCAGCCGCGTTTGTGCAGACGGATTTTCAGACGACCCGACAGCGCGTAGAGCCGTTCGGTCAGCGCGGCAAACGGCACGGTTTTGGCGCGGTAACGCTGAAACAGCGGCGGCAGCCACAATACCGTCGCGCCGAACGCGCCCGCCAGCGCAAACCCTGAAAACACGGCGGTCTGCCGCAATACGGGCAACGGCGTGAACCACAAGAGCGCGTAGCCCAATACCGTAATCAGCAGGCTGACGGTAAAGCTCGGCAAAACATGTTTCATGGCGGGTTCTGCCTGCCAGACGGGGTCGTCTGAAAAAGCCGTTTTGCCGTTTTTCGCCCGTGTGCCGAATACCGAAGGCGCGAGCCAGTGCAGCGGGAAATCCACCAGCATCCCGACCAAACTCGTGCCGATGACGATGGTCAGGATATGCACTTCGCCGAAGAACAGCAAAGCCGCCGCCAGGCCGGTCAGCATACCTGCCGCCAAAGGCAGCGTCAGCCAGAACACGCGGACGCTGCGGAATACCCACAGCAGCAGCGCGAAGGTCAGCAGCATCCCGACTGTACTCATCAGCCGGCTTTCCTGCTCCGCCTCTGTTTTGGACGCGGCGGCAAACAGCGCGCCGCCTGCCGCCAACGTGTCCGCGCCTTTGGCTTTTGCCAGTTTGCGGCTTTCCGCCATCAGCGGCAGAAGGGCGTCGTTGCCGGAAAAATTGTCGCCCGCCGCCAGCCGTCCGCGCAGCCAAACCCAAGTTTTCCCGTCGTCGCCTTCGGTGAACAGCATTCCGTTGTCCATGTTCCACTGCAAACGGCTTTGCGGATTCGCCTTGCCTGCGACAAAACGCCCGAAGCCCAGCCAGTCTTGTTCCAAAGACAAAGGAGAGGGCGCGGCAAACGGGTTGACCGCCGCTTCCGCCCGCGCCTGAAAATACGCTTGCGGATGCTCAAACAGCAGACGCACCTGTTCGTTTGGCAGCAGCGCCAGCCCCAGCTTGCCGATGTCCTTGCGCACCTTGTCCAAGTCGGGCGTCACGCTGCTGTCCACTTGCTCGAACACGCCGCTTTTACGCCACAAAGCCGCAATTTCGGAGGTCGTCTGAAACGCCGTTTCCGCGTCTTTGCTGCCCGCCAGCAAAATCACCTGCGTGTTCAACTGCTCTTCGCCCGCCTTGTCCGCCGCCGTCAAAAGCGCGTCAGGCTGCTGTTCGCTCGGCAGCAGCGCGGTCAGGTCGGTTTGCAGCCAATTTTGCGTGGAGACGGTGTAAATGAGGAACAGGGTCAGCAGGGCGGTGAGGACGGTGTAGGCGCGGCGGTAGGTAGTCATCATTTTTCAAATGGGTTTGAAGTGTGTCTACGGCATTTTATGGGGAAGTCGGGTGCATTGACAATCTGAATGGATAATCGGCAGGGGAAAGAAACAGGTCGTCTGAAAATGTGTTTGAAACAGAAGACAGTTTCGGATTTTCAGACGACCTGTCGGCGCGGAGGCAGCGGCGTATTTCGGAACACGTTTCGCGTACGCAAGCTCACAGGATTTCTGCGCGCGCCATCATGATTGGGTTGGGTTTGTCGGATGACAAACCGTCGGCAAGGCACAATGTTTCCAAATAATCGGCGATGTCCTGCCAATAATATCCTTGCGTTTCAGAGTGCGCAGCCTCCTGACGGGACGGCCTTTCAGCTTCTTTAGTTTGTCCGCCCAAGGTAACGGGAACGCCGTGTTCCGCGCCGTGTTCGAGCAAAATCCAAATGCTGCCTTCGCGCGTATCGGCGTGGGTGGCTTGGTGTTCGTATGCCCAGCCGACTGCGGCCTGTCCGCCGCTTTGCAAGGATTGTGCGGCGAGCAGCAGGGGGTGGAAACGGGTTTCCAAATGGCGTTCGGTAGCAACCGCCAACGTCGCGCCGTGCGTACCTAGGGTTTGCGCGGCATGAAAAACGGGGGCGTTGTGCAGGTTGGCGATGAAGTCGAAAGGCATGGCGGCATGGTGGTTGAGCACGTTGTCCGCCATTTTTTCAAACACGGAAGGCGAGGAAAACGGCGTGCCGAGGAAGACGGCGCAATCGGGGCGGATTTCGCCTTGTCCGCGCAGCAGGCCTGCGCCGAGTGCGGCAATCAGGCTCAGGCGGCTGAGGCGGCGGGCGTCCGTGCCGCTTTGCTGCTGCAAGGTTTGTTTAAGGATTTTGTTGCCGACGGCGGCTTCGGTGTCGAAACGCGCGGCGGCGGTGATGCGGATGTCGGGGTTTATGATTGCCATTGCCATACCATAGCTGTGTTGCTGCCGCCGAAACCGAAATGGTTGGCGAGACAGAAAAGGTCGCCTGAAAACTGGATTCCGTGTCCTTGATAATCGGTGCCGCCGCCTTGTTTCAGGGCAGACAAGAGCAGCGCGGTTTCGAGGGCGGCGGTTGCGCCGAGGGTGTGGCCGATTTGCGCTTTGAACGCCATCAGCGGCGGCAGTGTGCCGAACACGTTTTCCAGCGCGGCCAGTTCGGCGGCGTCGCTGTCGGCGGTGCCGATGCCGTGGGTTTTGACGGCGGCGATGTTTTCGGGTGCAACGACGGCGATGTTTAAAGCGCGGCGGATAACCTGCTCTAAAGCCTTACTGTTGCTTTGAATCAGGTCGTTGCCGGTATTGGCGGCGTGTCCGACGAGTTTCAGACGACCTGCACAGTCGGGCGGCGTGGCAGAGAGGGCGAGTGCGGCGACACCTTCGCCCAAAATCAGACCGTTGCCGCCGAAGGGCCGATAGCGTTCGGTAAACAAACCCAAGCTGTGAAAATGCAGCAGGGTCAGGCGGTTGAGGTTTTCGATGCCGAGGACGAAGGCGCGTTCAGCCCCGCCGCGCAAACAATTGTCTGCCTGAATCAGCGCATGGGCGGACGAGGTGCAGGCGGTCGCCAAACTGAAAATCTGCCGGTTGCCGCTGCGTTTGCGCAAATCTTCGGCAAGATAGAGCAAGCCGTGTTCCGCAATGTCTGTATTGCCCGCGCGGCGGCGGTTTTCGTATTCGGCGATGGCGTAAGAACTCGAACCGATGAACACCGGCGCGCCGTGCCAACTTTCAGACGGCCATCCGGCATCTTCGGCGGCGCGGCGCAAATGTTGTTCGGCAATATCCGCAAAAGCGGCGCTCCCCAAGCTGTCGTCGGCAAAAGCGCGGAAATAAGCGGCCTGCTGCGGCCGGTTTAAAAACGTATAAGATACCGCATCGGGTCGTCTGAAATCCGCCTGCGGATTCAGCGCGGAGGTGGCCGCCGTACCGCAAACCCAGCTCACGCCCCATGCTCCGAGCGGACGAACGCCGCCAAATCTCGCACGCACATCATATGCTTGCGCACCATGCGGTCGCCTTGCAGCCGCACTTGGAAATACTGTTGCAGCGCGACGCAGATTTGCAGCGCGTCGAGCGAATCCAAATCGATAGGGCTGCCGTCGCCGAACAACGGCGCATCGTCGGTAAAGTCTTCGGCGGCAACATCATCGGTCTTGTCGGCTTCTTGCAGAATCAGCTTTTTCAATTCCGCTTCCAGCGCGTGTTCTGCCAAGGTAAAGGTGTAGGACATTTTTTGCTTTCGTGTTTGGGGTGGGGATGGATGTCGGCTTGTGTTTTAGTGCAACCCGCCACACTCGTTTTTCAGACGACCTAAAACCGTACCTGCGTCTGCAACTGCCTGCGGTAAACCAGCACGGCGGCGGTCAGGGTGGTGGCGGAGAAGGCGGACAGCAGGATGAGGTAGCGGCCGATTCCGTTCAGTCCGCTGCGATTGAGCAGCAGTTCTTGAAAAGCTTTCAAGCCCCATGCCATCGGGGAAATCCAAGTGAGTTGCTGCATGGTTTCGGGCATGACGTGGGCGGGTACCATAATGCCGCCGATTGCCGCCATCAGGATGATGCCGCCGCCGCCGAGAACGACGGCGTGTTCGGTGGATTTGGCGCAGACGCTGACCAAAAGCGCGTAGCCGAGTGCGGCGGCGCTGACGGCGGCGGACAGCAGCGCGTAGGGAACAAGGCTGCCGTTGAGTATGAGGGCGGGCACGCCGATTTCGGGCAGCAGGTAGCGGCCGAGCAGCAGCATTCCGGCAAATTGGAGCTGGTTAATCAGGAAATAGGGGACGAGTTTGGCGGCAATCAGGCCGGACGCGGAGGCGCGGGCGAGGCGCAGGCGGGTGATGGTGTTGGTCTGGCGTTCCAGCGCCATGACGTTCGACAGCGGTATCATGATGAAAAACATACCGAAAATCAGCCATGCGGGAACGCTGTGCTGTACGGCGTTGGGTTTTTCCACCGTGCCGCTGCCTGCGCTCAGATAGTGTTCTTCCAGCATTTTTTTATCTAAAAAGGTTTGCACTGCGGCGAATTGTTCGTCGTTTTTTTCATCGACTTTTTTCTGGATGTCTTTGCGGATGGAGCGGGGCAGTTTTTTATTGTCGATTTTGATGCCGTCGTTGTTGTCGAAATAGGCGTCCAGCCGCGTTTGGGTGTAGTGCTGCTGCAAAACGCCTTTAACCGCCGCCAGCCACGAAGGCTCGGTATCGGGCGGTACATAGATTTGCAAGGCTTTGTTGTCGGCGATTTTGCCGGAAGCGGGATTCGGGTTGTGCAGCACCAGTTGGAAACGCTTGTCGTGCAGGCCGTTTTGCGCGTCAGTCAGTTTTTCAGACGACATCCGCGTAACATGAATCTGCTCTTTTTCCAGCGCGCCGACCAGCGCGGTATTGACGCTGTCGTCTGCCGCGCCGACCAGCGCGATGCGGCTGTCGGTGTGCGGATCTTGGTCGCGGCTCAGCGCCAACGACATAATCAGCATGAAGGCGATGGGCATCACAAACAACACTGCCAAACCGTGCAGGTCGCGGCAGAGCAGTTTGAGTTCTTTGAGGAGGGAGGAAGTCGTCATTGTAGATTTTGCTTATCTGTTGCCGGTTCGTCTTTGCGCAGGAAATCAAGGTAAAACGTTTCCAGCGAACCGTGTCCCTGCTGGAAGTAGCGGATTTGCGCGCCGCTTTGTTGCAGGGCGGCGTAAACGGCGGCGGCATCGTGTGTCGTTTCCATCATGCCGCGGCTGTCCACTTGCTTGGCACCCAAAGCGGTCAGCGTTTGAGGCGGCAGCGGCGGTTCGACGGTAAAGCGCACGACACCGGTTTGCGTGCTTAAAAGCTCGTCCAAACCGCCGTGATACACCAGTTTGCCATGTTGCAGCAGCGCGATTTTGCCGCAAAGCTGCTCGATTTCCGACAGATAGTGCGAGGTGTAAACCACCGTTACTCCCTGCCGCGTCAAATCCGCCACGCTGTCGAGGATAAAGCGGCGCGACTGCGGGTCGATGCCGACCGTGATTTCGTCGAGGAACACCAGTTGCGGCGTGTTAATCAGGCCGATGGCAAAATTCAGACGACGTTTAAGCCCGCCCGAAAGATGCTTTGCCGCTTTGTTTTTGTGGGCGGTCAGGTCGGTCTGTTCCAGCAGCGCGTTCAGACGACCCTTGTCGCGCACTTTGTAAAGCGAGGCGAAAAACAGCAGGTTGTCCCACACCGAAAGCTGCGGATAAAACGCGAAATCCTGCGGCACCAAACCGATTTTCTGCCGCTCGCTGCGGCTTAACAGGCGCAACGGCTTGCCGTCAAACAAAATTTCGCCCTGCCGTACTTCTTGCAAGCCGGCCAAAAGCGACATCAGCGTCGTTTTCCCCGCACCGTTGTGGCCGAGCAGCCCCAAACATTCGCCGTTGGCAATATCGAACGACACATTGTCCAGCGCGGCGGTTTCGGCTTTGGGATAACGGTGGGAGAGGGATTGGATTTGAATCATGGTTTCCAAATTGCCCTTTAATGAATATTTATAGTAATGCAGTCCACACATAACGGCGCTGGAATTTGCCATCTTTAAATACGAAACACATACCGAAAGAACCGGCATCGTTATTCACCGAATTAAACAGATAAAGCATCTTGTCGATGCGGCGGTAATAGGCTTCCCAGCCGTCATACGCATAGCTGCTGCGTGCAGTGGCGGCAAAATCGGGCAAGAACAGTCCTTGCAGTTCGGCAGCGGGAACTGCTTGACCGTTTAGCGTGATCTGTTCTATGGCAAATACGCTTTTCGGAATGGAGCCGTCTGTGCCGTAAAACGGTTTGCCCCGATAGAGAGGCGCGCCGTCACTATTTGGGGCTGTGCCTGAAAAGTCGCTGCGTTTGGGATGGATGCGGCGGGCGGCGATGTGTACCGTTTGACCGTTGCCGGACAAAGTCAGTGTGTCGTCGCGACCGAAGTGTTCGCGCAGGGTTACGAAGTTTTTGTCGGAGGCGGGAAATATCAGACGGCTGCGGTGGATAAAGCCGTAATCGCCGGTGGCTGTCTGTTGCAACAGCGCGGTACAGAAATTCGGATTGTCTTTGCTGACTTCGCCTACACATTCCAACGGCGTGCCGTTGGGAATTTTTGCCAAAACTTTGGCGTTCAAATCGGGGCTTTCGCGTAAGTTGGTGTGTCCGTCGGCATCATGCACCAAGGCAAAGCCGTCCGGCGGCGCGGCATGGGTTAAGGCGGAACACAATAATAAGAGGGAAGCTAAGTA
>JVVZ01000271.1:0-6847 GCA_001062585.1 Neisseria meningitidis | reverse complement strand
GGTAGCTTTGGCTTTCTTGGGAGTCCTGCTACGAAGACTATGAACACGCTCTTAAACCTGAAGTCATGAGAGCACGTTGTCCTTCAATTGATTTACGAAATTTAATACGTTCAGAAATTTTTTGGATAAGGGTATCAATTGTCGGAGAATTTAATTGAATTATGGTCTGTTGGCTACTGTTGCCACCTGCAGAAACATATTCAAAAATATAGGTTGGGTATGGAACTGAAATTTGAGATAAAGTTGCACCCATATGAGACATAAATTCTTTCATATAATATTTTCGAATGAATTCTGGCGGTCTCATTGTTTGAGTAAGTTCACATTCACGTTTAGAGAGGTTATCAATTGCCTCTTCAAGCTGTGAAATACTCTTCCCCATTGATTCAACTCTTTGTAAAGTTTGTTCGTCTGTAGTGAAACCAAAATATTTTATCAAATATTTAATGGGTTCTTGGCTCGCGTTTCGTACTATTTGTAGAGAACAGTTATATACATTTGGAGAAACTGTCATGGTATTTCGATTACGGTTGTAGTTATATACACTGGTATTTACTGAAATTGCGCAATCAATATCTTTTGCAGTAGGCGAAGAGCCAAATTCAAAAGACCCGTTATTTCGAATTTCATTAATGTAACTAACCATCTCATTATGATCATTAACTAACATAATAAGAGCATTTTTTCTATCTATAAAATCTTTTGAATTGAAATACTTATTTTTTCTATAAGTTCTGTATAATTTTTTAAGAAATCCATATAGTTTTTCAATAGCTAGGCATAATAAATATAGAAAACAACCCAAAAATATAAGTTTTAACATAAACGATTTCCATTATTTATATAATAAATAGTATAGCTATAACTGCTGCGTTCAGCAATAATTACGATAAAGATTCGATCTGCTCTATATTTTTTAAACTATGTTTAATTATGAGATAGAAAAACTATTTCTAGAATTTGCTTTCCTTCAAAAAATAAACTGTTAAATAAATAAATTACTTATCCAACCCTTCCTGCACCATCTGCGCAGCGCGTACCACTGCTCGGGCTTTGTTCTGCGTCTCCTGCCATTCGGAGGTCGGGTCGGAGTCGGCGACGATACCTGCGCCGCTTTGGACGTATAGCGTGTTGTTTTTCACTACGGCGGTGCGGATGGCGATTGCCAAGTCCATGTCGTTGTTGAAGCCCCATACGCCGACGGCGCCGCCGTAGATGCCGCGTTTGCTGGGTTCGACTTCTTCGATGATTTCCATAGCGCGGACTTTGGGCGCGCCGGAGAGTGTTCCGGCGGGGAACGTGGCGGCGAGGATGTCCATGTTGGTAACGCCCTCTTTCAGACGACCTTCAACGTTGGAAACGATGTGCATCACATGGGAGTATTTTTCAATCACCATTTTGTCGGTTACTTTGACTTCGCCTGTTTTGCTGATGCGGCCGACGTCGTTGCGCCCTAAATCGATAAGCATGACGTGTTCGGCGATTTCTTTGGCGTCGCTTAATAAGTCCTGTTCGTTGGCAAGGTCTTCGGCGGGGGTTTTGCCGCGCAGGCGCGTGCCGGCGATGGGACGGACGATGACATCGTCGCGTTCGCGGCGGACGAGAATTTCGGGCGAGGAACCGACGATGTGGAAATCGCCGAAATCGTAGTAAAAGAGGTAAGGCGAAGGGTTGAGCGTGCGCAGGGCGCGGTAGAGGGCAAGCGGGCTGTCGGTGAATTCCATGCTCATGCGTTGGCTGGGGACGACCTGCATACAGTCGCCTGCGAAGATGTAGTCTTTGATTTTGTCGACGCAGGCTTTGAACGGCTCTTCGCCGAATTCACTGACGGCTTCGGTGTGTTTGCTACCGAGCGAGAGCGGGATGGCGCAGCTTTGGCGCAATTGGGTGCGGATGTCTTCAAGGCGTTCGCGGGCGCGTTCGTAGCCGTCGGGCTGCGAGGGATCGGCATAAACGATGAGATGGATTTTGCCGCTCAAATTGTCGATAACCGCCAACTCTTGCGACAGCATCAGCAAGATGTCGGGTGTGTCAAGCGGGTCGGCTTTGGCGCTGTTTTTCAGGCGGTGGGCGAAGTGTTCGAAATTGTAGATAGTTTCGTAACCGAAGTAGCCGACCAATCCGCCGGTAAAGCGCGGCAGGCTTGGGATTTCGGGCGTTTTGAAGCGGTTGTGGAAGGCTTCGATAAAGGGCAGCGGATTGCCGTCGTGTTGCTCGACGATTTCGCCGTTTTGATAAACATCGACGTGTTTGCCGCTGGCTTTGAGATAGTGGCTGCAAGGCAGGCCGATAAAGGAATAGCGGCCGAAACGTTCGCCGCCGACGACGGATTCGAGCAGGTAGGTATAGGGGCGGTTGGCGAGTTTGAGATAGAGGGAAAGCGGCGTATCCAAGTCGGCAAGGAGTTCCTGCACGAGCGGGATGCGGTTGTAGTCTTGGGCGGCTTGGGCTTGGTATTCTTGTTTGCTGATCATTTCTATTCCGTTTGTCGGGTACTTTTCAGACGACCTTATCCGAGTAAAAACCGGTTGAATTATCCGAAAAGTATAGCAGTTTATCGATGGTGTTGACAGTATGCGGGTCGTCTGAAAAAGCAAAACGCCGTTTGCTATCAACGGCGTTTTAGGCTGGGGATATCAGGCGTTTGGCGTAGCGGTATGGCGTTTTTTAGCCTGTTTCCATTTGTATGCGTAGCCGAGTACGACCGGAATCAGCGACAGGATGAATTTGAAGGTCCAGCTTGCATACCATGGTCTGTTCAGGATAATCGCCTCCCCTCCGGAAGCGGGAACGACGATGTCTTTGATGGCGAACCAATCCAAATATGGCCACCAACACATCACCAAGCTGCCTAAAAACAGCGGCCAGATATTACGGCTCAAATTAATCTGCCACAGGCGGAAGCATACGCCTGCCCATACCAGCGTCAGGCCGGTAATCAGGAAGATGGTGTAAGTATCGGCGCCGAGAAAGGCGGCGATGAAATAAGTCAGCACCACCCAAATGACGGCAAGGACAAGGACGATGATTTCTTCAGGACGTTTGAACATTTCAGCGCTTCTCCAAAGCAATGTCGCATCATACGGTTTAGGGCGGGCTGACGATTGGCGGTGCGGGAATCTTTAGGGATAACATATAAAACGTCGCTTCCGCACCGGTCAGCCTGCCTGAAAGTCTGTTCAGGCGATACTATACCCGAAACGAAATAGTTTGAATATGCTACTTATTGCTAGGACGGGCGTTTCAGACGACCCTTAAGTCGCTGAGAAAGGTCGTCTGAAAACTGATGTCCTCAGATGCCCTTAAACCCGTTTTCAGACGACCTCTTTAAGACCTTGAAAATACACATGACGCAAAAACGGCCTTGATGGGATGAACCATCAAGGCCGTTTGATTTTTATCCCCGATTAGTGGGGCAAGTCTTCCGACTGCACTCGGTTAAAAAATTCCATTATTTTCAATCTTCTATACAGTTAAGAAAAGTTAGCATTTTTCCTTAACATTATTTAATAAAATCTTAACTGAAAAGAGCAGCCGAAAGACAGACTTTTCGCTATCCGTCGGAAAACTTGTAATGCGGATTATAGCCATGTATTTTACATTCGACAACGCTGCTTTTGAATTATAGTGGATTAAATTTAAACCAGTGAGGCTGACGTAGATTAGCTGTCCTTTTTTGGCTGACAGGGGGAATCAGAACACTTCAAATTAAAGAAGAGTACCATGTGCAACCTATTTCAGACGACCTTTTGCTGGTCCATCTCTCGTTTCAGCCTTTCCCTTTCGCCGCCAACATATCCAGCATCCCCGCCAGATGGCTTCTGCCCTCTTCCTTGCTCACAATCGGTTCGCCGCCTTTGCGCCCTAAAATCTTGATATCTTCCTGCGGCATTTCGTCTATGAAGCGGCTGGGTTCGGGGAACTGCCATGTGCCTTGTTTTTTGCGTTTGACGCAGTGGGTCAGCGTAAGCTGGCGCTTGGCGCGGGTGATGCCGACGTACATCAGGCGGCGTTCTTCTTCGACGTTGTCTTCTTCGATGCTGTCGTTGTGCGGCAGGATGCCCTCTTCGCAGCCAACGAGGAAGACGTAGGGGTATTCCAAGCCTTTGGAGGCGTGCAGGGTTGAGAGTTTGACGGCATCGACTTCTTCTTCGCTTTTGCCTTCCAAGAGCGTCATTAAGGCGACGGTTTGGGCAAGTTCGATGATGTTTTTGCCGTCTTGTTCGCCTTTGCGCTCCAGCCAACCGGTCAGGTCGCTGACGTTGCGCCATTTGATTTCGCCGGCTTTGCCTTCTTCGCTGGCAAGCAGGTGGTTTTCGTAGTCGATTTCTTTGAGCAGGCCGTTGATGAGTTCGCCCGCTTCGCTGGTTTCGGCCTTGGCGCGGTAGCTGCCGAACATATCCATAAAGGCTTGCAGGTGTTGGCGGTTGGTATTGTTCAGTAACGCGAGGGCTTCTTCATTTTGCGCGGCTTCATACAGGCTGCATTCGTGTTCATGCGCGTAGGTGTTGAGCTTGCCCAGCGTTACATCGCCGATGCCGCGTTTGGGCGTGGTTACGGCGCGTAGGAAGGCGGGATCGTCGTTGGGATTGGCAAGCAGGCGCAAATAGGACAAAACGTCTTTGATTTCGGCTTTGTCGAAAAAACTCTGCCCGCCGGAGAGTTGGTAGGGAACGCGCGCGCTGCGCAAGGCTTCTTCAAAAATCCGCGCCTGATGGTTGCCGCGGTATAACACGGCGAAATCGGCGTATTGGGTTTTGTCGCCGCCGACCAGCTTCTGTTTGACGATTTGGCTGACGACCCAGTCGGCTTCGTGTTGCTCGTTTTGGCAGGCAACGACTTTGACGATTTCGCCTTCACCGAACTGCGACCAAAGTTTTTTGGTGAACAGCTTGGGATTGTTTTCGATGACTTTGTTGGCGATTTTGAGAATCCGTGCGGTGGAGCGGTAGTTTTGCTCCAGTTTGATGACTTTCATCTGCGGATAGTCTTCCTGCATTTTGCGCAGGTTTTCCATGTTCGCGCCGCGCCATGCGTAGATGGACTGGTCGTCGTCGCCGACGGCGGTAAACATGCCTTCCGCGCCGGTCAAGAGTTTCATCAGGGTAAATTGGCAGGTGTTGGTGTCCTGACATTCGTCAACCAACAGATAACGCAACCGCCGCTGCCATTTGTTTCGCACTTCGCTGTTTTGCTGCAACAGCACGGCGGGCAGGCGGATTAAGTCGTCGAAGTCCACCGCCTGATAGCTTTTTAGGGTTTCCTGATAGCTCGCATACACGCGCGCGATTTGTTCTTCCCAAGCGTTGGAGGTCGTCTGAAGTACGTCTTCAGGCGTTTTCAAATCGTTTTTCCACAGGGAAATCTGATGCTGCGCTTTGAATAAGGCTTCTTTTCCCGTGCCGCCCAAAAGTTCGCCGATAATTTTCGCGCTGTCGGTGGAATCGAGGATGGAGAAGTTTTTTTTGTAACCGATATGGTTTGCCTCTTCACGCAGAATCTTCATGCCCAAAGAGTGGAACGTGCAAATCGTCAGCCCGCGCGTTTGCGACTTGGGCAGCATTTTGGCAACGCGTTCCTGCATTTCCGTGGCGGCTTTGTTGGTGAAGGTAATCGCGGCAACGGTATGCGGCAGATAGCCGACGTTGACAATCAAATGCTTGATTTTTTGCGTAATTACGCCGGTTTTGCCGCTGCCGGCGCCGGCAAGCACGAGCAGAGGCCCGCCGAGGTATTTGACGGCGGCTTGCTGTTGGGGGTTGAGTTTCATGGGGAATGCAGACGAACCAAAAAGAGGCGCAGATTATAACAGGTCGTCTGAAAGCCCCAAACGGCAATCCGACATATATAACAAAATCATCTTTGCAACAAACAAACCATTCTTTCCGTTTTTCAGACGACCCCGCTAAAGTGGCAGCATCTTATTTTTCCCTTCCGATCGACCATGTTATTACTCAAAACGCCCAGCGTACTGCCCGGCTTCAAAATCAGCCTCGGCCTGACCGTATTGTGCCTGTCGCTTCTGGTGGTTTTACCGTTTGCGATGATGGCGGCGAAAGCGGCGGAAATCGGCTGGGGCGGCTTTTGGAACACGATTACCGAGCCGAACGTGTTGGCGGCGGTGTGGCTGAGTTTGCGGATGTCGTTTTATGCGATGCTGACCAATGTCGTGTTCGGTACTCTGGTGGCGTGGGTGTTGGTGCGCTATGAATTTCCTCTCAAGGGGCTGGTGAACGCGCTGGTCGATTTGCCGTTTGCGCTGCCGACGGCAGTTACGGGTATCGCGTTGGCGACCCTATATGCACCCAACGGTTGGATCGGCCGATTTTTCGAGCCTTTGGGCATCAAAATCGCGTTTACGCCCATCGGCATTTGGATTGCGCTGGTCGTCGTCAGCCTGCCTTTTATTGTCCGCGCCGTGCAGCCGGTATTGGAGGAATTGTCGGGCGAATATGAGGAGGCGGCGGCGACTTTGGGCGCAAACCGCTTCACGACGTTCCGCCGCGTGCTGCTGCCGGAAATCATGCCGGCGCTCTTAACCGGCGCGGGCATGATGTTCGCGCGGGCAACGGGTGAATACGGCTCGGTAATTTTTATCGCGGGCAACATTCCGATGGTTTCCGAAATCCTGCCGCTGATTATTACAGGCAAGCTGGAACAATTCGACGTACAGGGCGCATCGGCGGTGGCGTTGTTTATGCTGCTGGTTTCGTTTGTGATTTTGTTTGCGCTGAACGTGATGCAGTGGGCGTTGAGCAGGCGTTCGGGGGCGAAGGGTTGAGGGGTCGTCTGAAAAATGTAGCAACTGTATTTTTCACCCCGTCGGGCAAAAATACCAAAACTCAAA
>JVVZ01000270.1:0-4271 GCA_001062585.1 Neisseria meningitidis | reverse complement strand
CTTTGAGCTAAGGCGAGGCAACGCCGTACTGGTTTAAAGTTAATCCACTATATTCCCCTATCCGATATATCCCAAGTATTGCATCCAATGCATCTCCACAATAAAAACCAAACTCAATAAAGGCGAGGTTTGCAGACTATCGCTTGCTATCCCCAAATTTCCGTTTGACCATACGGCATCGCCTTATTAAATCTCGTGAAATCAACCCCTCTCAAATAGGAAATCTTTGAAGCAAAAAGGATTGGCTCTACACCAAACGTACAGCCTTATCCCATCCACTCAAATTTTAAAAGCACCATTTTCCAGAACACTGAAAACAAGGCGAGAATTTCTTTCACGCCAAACCCATTCATTTTCCCCTGCCCTTTTCACTGTCTTCGACTTTCATTGCCCTCCCCAGATTCAAAGTTCGTCCTCCATCATTTTCCTTACATCATTCCCTATCTTGCAGCACTAAACATTACTCTCCCGCCCTTCAAAATCGACATTTTGTTGATTCGTGATATATCTTTACTTAATTTCAATTAGCTTTGCGTAAATCAAATCCACTGTTTTCAAAAGAACAAATAGCACTTTATTGATAATGAGTATCGTGTTTTCATATATGGACGAGACAAGCCTTCTTTTCTCTGTTAAGGTAGGGTTTTCTGTCAGTTTATGCTGACCCCGATAGACTAAATCCGGAGTAACTTGATGAAATCCAATCTGAAATTAATCGTTCCCGCCGTCCTTATCGCTACCGCGCTGTCTGCATGCGGCAGCTCCGGCTCTAAATCTAAACCGGAAACTGCTCCGACTCCTACTGCGCAACAATCCGCTCCCGCGCCTGAAACGCCTAAAACCATGGAAGTCAATAATATTGAACGCACCAAGGAAGTGGCTTACAAATGCGGACCAAACGGTACTGATCCTTTGAATGTCATGTACGGCTTCCAAGGTGATGAGCCTGTGATTGCCCAAGTGAAATACCAAGGCCAGCTGACTCCGGGTCTTTCCCGCATTGTCGGCACCGGCAATGATGTCAATGGCTTCTGGGGTGAAGGCGTGGCATGGATTGCCAACCGCGCCAACTATGCCAACATCGACAAAGTGGACGGTAATATGCTGACTATCCGTCAACAAACTGTCGTCAACGGTCAAAACCAAGTCGTGGACAACATCATCACCAAGTCCTGCGTATTGGACCAAACCGCTACGGCACAATTGAACAAAGCACCTGCCAAACCTGCTAAGGGTAAAGGCAAAGCGAAGAAATAAAGACGTTTTATAAAGCGAAAGGTCGTCTGAAAACTTGAAATCGGGTTTTCAGACGACCTTTTTGCATCATCAGCTGTCTTTCTGCATGATTCGGTAAACGGATACCGCGACACCACAAACAGCCTGCCTTAGCGCCGGCTCTCTACAATTGCCCCACACTATCGGCTCAAGGCTGCACACATATCAAGCCGTTTTTTACCACCAGTAATACGGCCGGTAAAACGGGAATCCCCACTCGTCGTAATAGCGGTAATAGCGTGCTTCGCGCAGCTGTTGTTGGGAAATATAATTTTGCCATGCCATCTTATAGCAGGCTTGGAACATCGGGTCGGACACTTTGTCGATGTATTTCAGGCGGAAGGCTTTTTGTTCTGCACTGGGCGTGCCGACTTGCTCCGCCTGCTCGAACTGTTTGCGCATCAGTTTGGCAGTCTCCGGATCGCATTCGGCAGCCAGACTGACTTGAAGGTTCTGTTCATAACGTCTTTGCGCGCGTTCGCGGGCGGCTTTTTGTTCGGGCGTAGTGGCACAAGCGGCCAGGGTTGCCACGATGCACAGTATCAGGGAAGCTCGAATGGGAGACATGATTTTTCCTTTTTATATCAAGGGATAGGGATAATGTACGCCTTTTGCGGCAAATTGTGAAGCCTGTCGTACCGTCCGTGTTCAACCGACAAAACGGCAAAGCCCGGCCAAAACAAACCGTACCACCTGACAAGAGGTCGTCTGAAAAGTGAAAAGCCATTTTCAGACGACCTCGTATCTCGCCCTGCTCTTTTTATAGTGATTTCGCCATATTCATTGAAGAAGCCCTTAGCGATACAATATCGCACCATATCCAATCGAATCGAGGTCGTCTGAAAAATTGAAAAGGGATTGATATGACGGCAAATCATCACGAAGAAACACCAAGCGGGCAACAGCAGCCGACCAGCCGCCACAAGCGTCGGCACGAACGCCTGCACGCGCCACCGTTTTGGCAGGCAGACAGGCCGTATCTGCACGAACACCATATTTCCGATGCGCGCTTCCGCAGGCTGGGCTATATCATGGCGATGTTGGCGGGCGCAATCAATGCGGGCGGTTTCTTTGCGTTTTCACGTTATACGTCGCACGTTACCGGCTCGATGTCGATGCTGGCGGACGCTGTTTATCTGCGCGAATGGGTAACGGCGGCGGTGGCTTTGATCAGCGTGTTGTGTTTTGTGGTCGGTGCGGCGCATTCGGGCTGGGTGGTTTTGTGGACGCAGCAGAAGCGGTTTCGCGGCAGCTTCGGTTTTTCCATGTGGCTGGAAGCGGTTTATCTGCTGATATTCGGCTTGTTCGGTCTGACGACATCGAAGTGGAACATCGGGGACGGGAATTTGGTTTTCCCGTCGTTGGCTTTGTTTTTAATGTGTTTCATCATGGGAATGCACAATACGGTGATGACGCTTTTGTCCGGCGGCGCCATCCGTTCGACGCACATGACCGGCACGGCGACCGACTTGGGTATCGAGCTTTCGCGTGCGCTGTATTACTCGAAAAAACATCATCCGCGCCTGCCTCATGTTCATGTCAATAAGCCGAAGATGTGGCTGTTGAACGGCTTGATGTGGGCATTTCTATTGGGCGGCGTCGTAGGTGCTTGGGGCTACCACAAAATCGGACACCATTTCGCGCTGCCGGTATCCGCCGTCTTGTTCATCTTGGGCGCGGGGTCTGTGGGCTATGATGTGAAAGTGCGCTTGAAATTTGCGCTGGCGGGATGGTATCGGCGGCATCGTGCGAAACAGCGTTAAAAAGCACTATCGCGGCAAATCCGCATACCGCCATGCCAATTATCGGCGCTCAGTGAACCAAATCGCTTTTCTTTTGCCCAATCAAATAGATACTCCTGCTTGATGACAATCCCTCCAAATCTTCTAATCGTTTGTTTTGAATGAAAAACACCTTAATCAAGGCTGCCGCATCGCGTTATCCCTGAAACGCGCGGGCAATGAGCGGACAGCGATTGGATTAATGGCAATATGAGTCATGGCGGGAACCATCCCTTCTTCCAACTGATTTTCAGACGACCCCTGCGTCGTTGTCGAAAGGACATCTCAATGAAATTCTTGAAACCTCTGACCGTTGCCGCATTGGCAATCCCTTTGGCACTGACCGGCTGCGTAACCGACCCTGTAAGCGGACAACGCAACACCAGCAAAACCGCCATGTACGGCTTAGGCGGCGCGGCAGTGTGCAGCATCGTCGGCGCACTGACTCACGGTGGCAAAGGCGCGCGCAACTCCGCGTTGGCATGCGGCGCGATTGGTGCGGGCGTAGGCGGCTACATGGACTATCAAGAAAAAAAACTGCGCGAAAACCTGAAAAACACCAACATCGAAGTGGAACGCCAAGGCAACCAAATCAAGTTGGTAATGCCTGAAAACGTCACCTTCGCCACAGGCAGCGCGGCATTGAGCGATCAGGCGCGAAACGCTTTGGCGACCGCCTCCGAAACGCTGGTGCAATACCCCGACACGACTTTGACGATTAACGGTCATACCGACAACACCGGCAACGACGCCATCAACGAACCACTGTCCCGCAACCGCGCACTTGCCGTTGCCGATTACCTGCAATCCCGCGGCGTGAACGGCTCGCGCCTGACCACCGCCGGCTACGGTTCACGCCATCCGATTGCGTCTAACGCCACAGCCGAAGGCCGCGCCCAAAACCGCCGCGTCGAGATTTTGATCAATCCCGACCAAAACGCCATCAACGCGGCGAAACAGCAAATGTAAGCTATCCGTCTGAAGATAAAGTTAAAGGTCGTCTGAAATCCGATTTTGGGTTTCAGACGACCTTTTTTCATAACGGCATCGGCTTGCCGGTTTTGTCACCTATTCATCAGGTTTTCGGTTGAATACCTCATCACTAAGGCCAAAAGCAAACCAAGCCTTTGATTTTTCAGACGACCTCAAACCATTCCACCAATATAGTGGATTAACTTTAAATCAGGACAAGGCGACGAAGCCACAGACAGTACA
>JVVZ01000269.1:0-2539 GCA_001062585.1 Neisseria meningitidis | reverse complement strand
TTTGAGTTTTGGTATTTTTGCCCGACGGGGTGAAAAATACAGTTGCTACATTTTAAATTTACATCTCTTCCAATTTCGCAAATTTGGTATCCAGCTCTTTCACGCCCTGTTTGCCGAAGTTGATGGTCAGTCGAGCGGATTCGCCTTTGTCCACGGCATCGATGATGACGCCGGTGCCGAATTTGGCGTGGCGGACGTTTTGTCCGATGCGGAAGCCTGCGTAGGTTTGGGGCTGTTTGTAATCGTCGATGATTTTGTCTTTGGGTGCGGCGGTTTGGCGCGGGCTGCCGTAGCTGTCGTAGGCAGCCTTTTTGACGGACAGGTAGTGCAATACTTCGGGGGGGATTTCTTCGACGAAGCGGGAGACGATACCGAATTGGGTTTGCCCGTGCAGCATTCTTTGCTGCGCCATGGTGATGTAGAGGCGTTTGCGGGCGCGGGTGATGGCGACGTACATGAGGCGGCGTTCTTCTTCGAGGCCGCCGCGTTCGGCAAGGCTCATTTCGCTGGGGAAGCGACCTTCTTCCATGCCGGTGAGGAAGACGGCGTTGAATTCCAAGCCTTTGGCGGCGTGGACGGTCATGAGTTGGACGGCTTTTTCGCCCGCGCCTGCTTGGTTTTCGCCGGATTCGAGGGCGGCGTTGCTGAGGAAGGCGAGGATGGGGAAGGCGGGGTCGTCTGAAATGTTTTCAGGCAGGATTTCGAAGTTGCTGTCTTCGGGTTTGAACTCGATGGCGGCGTTGACGAGTTCGTCGAGGTTGTCGAGGCGGTCTTGGTTGTCGCCTTTTTGGGTTCGGTAGTGTTCGGTCAGGCCGCTGTCTTTGAGGATGCCGACGATGATTTCGGACAGGGGCATTTGTCCGACTTGGTTGCGCAGGGCTTCGATGAGGCGGACGAAGGCGGCGACTTTGGCGGCTTTTGCGCCGGCGTTGCAGGCTGCCTGCCAAAGGGTGATGCCTTGTTCGCTTGAGGCCGTCTGAAGGTTTTCGACGGTGCGTGTGCCGATGCCGCGCGGCGGGAAGTTGATGACGCGCAAGAGGGCGTTGTCGTCGTCGGGATTGACGGCGAGGCGCAGGTAGGCGAGCGCGTGTTTGATTTCTTGGCGTTCGTAAAAGCGCAAGCCGCCGTAGATTTTGTAGGGGATGCCGCTGCGGAACAGGCTTTGTTCGATGACGCGCGATTGGGCGTTGCTGCGGTAGAGGACGGCGATTTCGTCCAAATCCCAGCCTTCGCGTTCGAGGGCTTTGGTTTCGTCAACGATGAATTGGGCTTCTTCAAGGTCGGTAAAGGCGGAGTAGTAGCGGATTTTGTCGCCTGCTTCGGCGTCGGTACGCAGGTTTTTGCCGAGGCGTTCGTCGTTGTTTTCGATAACGGCGTTGGCGGCGGCGAGGATGTTGCCGACGGAGCGGTAGTTTTGTTCGAGTTTGACGGGCGCGTCGATGTGGAACTCTTCCATCAGCGCGGTCATGTTGCCGACGTTCGCGCCGCGGAACCGGTAGATGCTTTGGTCGTCGTCACCGACGGCAAACACTGCCGCGTTGCCGCCCGCCATGAGTTTGAGCCAGGCGTATTGCAGTTTGTTGGTGTCTTGGAACTCGTCAACGAGAATGTGGTTGAAGCGGTTTTGGTAGTGTTGGCGCAGGATTTCGTTGCTTTGCAGCATTTCGTAGCTGCGGAGCATGAGTTCGGCGAAATCGACCACGCCTTCGCGTTGGCAGATTTTGTCGTATTCGGCGTAGCATTCAATCATGCGGCTTGTGTGCGGGTCGGGCGCGCTCAACACGGAAGCGCGCAAACCGGATTCTTTTTGCGCGTTGATAAAGCCTTGCAGCGAACGCGGCGCGATGATTTCTTCGGCGATGTTGAGGCTTTTGAGCAGGCGTTTGATGAGGGAAAGCTGGTCGCCGCTGTCGAGGATTTGAAAGGAAGACGGCAGGCCTGCGTCGCGGTGGTGCAGCCGTAAAAAGCGGTGGCAGAGACCGTGGAACGTGCCGAGCCACATGGCGCGGACGTTGATGGGAATCATCGCGCCGAGCCGGGTTTGCATTTCTTTGGCAGCTTTGTTGGTAAACGTTACCGCCATAATGCTGTGTACGCTTGCCTGACCGGTTTGCAAAAGCCATGCGATGCGCGTGGTCAGCACGCGCGTCTTGCCGCTGCCCGCGCCCGCCAGCACAAGGGCGGATTGCGGCGGCCAGGTTACGGCGGAGAGTTGTTCGGGATTTAAGCCTTGCAGCAGATTGGGGGCGGATTGGTCGGGAAACATGGGGAGAGGCCGTCTGAAAAATGGGAATACGGTATTTTAATGGAAACGGCAAAGGTCGTCTGAAAAGATGTTTCAGACGACCTTTCGATATCGAATGCTGTCTATCAGGCAAAAGTTTGACAAGCCGAGACAGCCTGCTGACGACATTAATTTAAAAATTGAAATTTTAGGACGGAAATCGGGAAATGCGATTTTGACGGAGCAGGGTCGTCTGAAATTTATAGTGGATTAAATTTAAATCAGGACAAAGCGACGAAGCCGCAGACAGTACAG
>JVVZ01000268.1:0-4249 GCA_001062585.1 Neisseria meningitidis | reverse complement strand
CTAAATGTCTTGGTGGGAATTTAGGGGATTTTGGGGAATTTTGCAAAGGTCTCAGGTCGTCTGAAAAATTGGGATTCCGGTTTTCAGACGACCTTTCGCCCACTCTCTGCAATCCACTATATAATAGGGTCTCCACCCAACCCCATATTTCGGGGAAACCCGCCCAGCGAAAGGACATCCCATGACCGCCCTGCAAACCATAGCCGAACACCTCACCCGACACCGCCAAACCGTCACCTGCGCCGAATCCTGCACCGGCGGTCTGTTGGCGGGCGCGTTCACCAGCATTGCAGGCAGCTCGCAATGGTTTCATCAAAGTTTCGTCACTTACAGCAACCAAGCCAAAGAAGAGCGCCTCGGCGTCATGCCCGACACGCTGCTGCAACACGGCGCGGTCAGCCGCGAGACTGTTTACGAAATGGCGCGCGGTGCGAAAGCCGTCGCTCAAGCCGACTACGCCCTCAGTATTTCCGGCATCGCAGGCCCGGGCGGCGGCAGCGCGGCGAAACCTGTCGGCACGGTTTGGTTCGGTTTGTCCACGCCGACCGAATCATTGGAACAGATGCAAGTCTTCAGCGGCGACCGCGAAGCCGTCAGAACACAGGCTGTCGAGTTTGCCCTTAATCTTTTGGCAAAACATTTGGTCTGACCGTTTTTTGTCGGCTGCGAATCCGTTGGCTTTCGAAAACCCGACGTGTGCGGTTTCCACATACCACATAAAAAAGCAGGGATGCCATCACGCACCCCTGCTTTTTGTTTTCAGACGACCTTAAAACCTTGTGCCCAAGCTGATGTGCCAACGGAGTTTTTTGTCTTGGTGTCCGTAGGCGACGTCGAAGGAGAACGGGGCGACGGGGCTGAACCAGCGCACGCCGAGGCCGGTGCCGTGTTTCATGCTCATGCGTTTGAAGTTGCCTGCGGCGTCGCCGACATCGTGGAAGACGGCGCCGGATACGCTTTTGGTAATCGGGAATTGGTATTCGAGGCTGCCGACCAGTAATGCCCTATCGGGGAGGACAGAATTGTTCGGACCTGCCAGACCGATGCTGTCGAGTTCGTAACCGCGTACGGAAGAGGCGCCGCCGGTGCGGAACATGAGGCTGGAAGGTACGTCTTCGCCTTCGCGGGCGTAAACGTAGCCTGCCTGTCCGCGGACGATGAAGGTACCGAGTTTTTTGTTTTCAGGTGTGTAGAAATAGCCTGCGCGGGCGGTGGCGCGCGCCATGGCGGTGGAGGACAGGAAGTTGCCCAGTGTTGCGCCGATTTTGCCGTCGAGGTAGTAGCCGTTTTCGGGACGCAGCTCGGTTTCGATGTTTTGGCGTTTCCACGAGGCGGTCAGCATGGTGGCGTGGCTGCGGCCGAGGTCGTAATTGGTATCGGGCACTTTGCGGTCTTCGGTGATGAATTCGATACCGAGGCGCGATTCGATGCCGTTGCGGTCGCGCACGCGCCAAATACCGCTGGTCAGGGCGCGTTTTTCAAGGTTTTGGGTGGTCGAGCGATTGTAGGATGTGTTGGTCGTCCAATATTTGCCGTCGCTGTTGCGCGGCTGGCTGATACCGGCGGCGAGGGTGGTTTCGTATTTGTCCATGTCCCAAACGACGGAGCCGATGTAGCCTTTGTTGAAGAGGTTGTAGTAGTCGTAACCGATACGTCCGCCGAGGCCGTATTCGGAATCGTAGCGGATACCGGTTTCGAGTTTGTGGCGTTTGACTTCGGTGACGTTGACTTTGACGGGCACGCGGTCGCCTTGGAGGCGGTCGAAGTCGGCTTGAACGGATGCGCCGGAGTAATGTCCGTTTTGTTCGAGCGCTTGTTGGAAGTCGAGCAAGAGGTCGAGGTCGTAGGGCGCGCCGGGTTTGAAACGTGCCAGGCCGGCTACGACGTTTTCGGGATAGCGGCGGGTGCCGGTGATTTCAAAGTCGCCGAAATAAATGGGGCGGTTGCTTTCGACGATCACGTTCAGATCGGCGGTGTTGTTGTTGGGATTGACGGTGGCTTGGCTGTTGCTGAGTTTGGCAAGCGGGTATTTCTTGCGGGTTACTGCGCTGAGGACGGAGGTTTTGCTGCCGCTCCAGCCGTCTTGGTCAAAGTATTCGCCAACGGGCTGCTGCCAGTTGAGCATGGCTTTTTGGTAATACTCGGCAAGATTGTCGTCTGAAAGGATGTCGCCGAGGATGGCGACGCTGACGTTGTCGATTTTGGTGCGTGGGCCGGGATTGACGGCGACGGTGTAGCTCGAACCGTTGTCTTGGACGTTGACGCTGCCGTTGAAATAGCCTTTGGTTTTGAGCATGGTTTTGACGTTGTCGGGCGTTTCTTCGGCAAGGAAGCCGACCTGCTCTTTGTCCAACTCTTCGTCCTGCTGCTGGGTAATCAGCGGCAGGTATTCTTCGAGCATGGATTTGACTTCGCTGTTTTTGGTTTCGATTTTGACGGGAAACTTGGGCGTCAGTTTGCCTGCTTTGTCAGCCTGCTCGGATTGCCCGCCCTGCTTGAAGCCGGGAATCGGTTCGTAGTCTTCGGCACGCGGCAGATCGGCTGCGGCTGCGTGTCCGTAGGCAAGGGCGAGTGAGGCAATCAAAATGGGCGAAGTCAGTCTGGTCATGGCAAAAAGTGTTTCAACGACAGAAGAGTTTTAAATTCTACCATTATTTTCAATCGGGTTTAAAACCCCGCCCGAGACAGAGGGGTCGTCTGAAAAGGCGGATACCCCTGTCTCTGCGCCACAGAAGCCAAACACATTAACTCCTTCCAAACCGAAAAATATGGCACAAACTGCCCAATTCTCTAAAAAATCAAGCATTTTCCGCCACAACAATCGATTTGATATGTAAACCTGCGCAATAATTGATATTTTCTTTTAAAATGCAACGTTTCTTAACACATAAAGTAAGAGGACATATCATGGCAAGTGGTAATCCACTGCTGAACGCAGTCAACCGTATCGGACTTGTCCCGCAAATCATCATCGGTTTGATGTTGGGCGTCTTGGTCGGCTCCATTTCCCCGAAAGCAGGTTTGGGCGCAGGGCTGCTCGGCGAATTGTTCGTTGGCGCATTGAAAGCCGTCGCCCCCGTATTGGTGTTTGTCTTAGTAACCGCCGCGCTGGTGCAATACCGCAAAGGCGGCGAAGCCAAAATCAAACCCATCATTATTCTGTATCTCGTCGGCACATTTGCTGCAGCCGCCGTCGCCGTTGCCGCCAGTATGGCATTCCCGACCGCGCTGGTGTTTAAAGACGTAGCTACCTCCACCCTCGCCCCGCCCTCCGGCATCATCCAAGTCCTCAAAGAGCTTTTGATGAAGCTCGTGTCCAACCCGATTAACGCCATCGCGCAAGCCAACTACATCGGCATTCTCGCATGGGCGTTGGTTTTAGGCTCCGCATTGCGCCACCACGGCTCCGACACCACCCGCCAAGTCGTCGCCGACCTCTCCGACGCCGTTACCACCGTCGTACAATGGGTTATCCGTTTCGCCCCCTTGGGTATTTTCGGACTGGTCTCCCAAACCGTTGCCGAAACCGGCTTTTCCGCCTTCCTCAGCTACGGACGCCTGCTGGCCGTCCTGCTCGGCAGCATGGCGTTTATCGCCCTCGTCGTGAACCCGCTCATCGTCTGGTCGCAAACCCGCAAAAACCCCTACGGACTGGTCTTCACCTGCCTGCGCGAAAGCGGACTCTATGCCTTCTTCACCCGCTCCTCCGCCGCCAACATCCCCGTCAACATGGCATTGGCGAAAAAACTCGGCTTGCATGAAGACACCTACTCCGTCTCCATCCCGCTGGGCGCAACCATCAACATGGCAGGTGCAGCGATTACCATCACCGTCTTAGCCATGGCAGCCGCCCACACCAAAGGCATCGTTGTCGACTACCCCACCGCCCTGCTCCTGAGCCTCGTCGCCACCGTCGGCGCATGCGGCGCATCCGGCGTTGCCGGCGGCTCGCTGCTGCTGATCCCCGTCGCCTGCAGCCTCTTGGGCATCGACAACGACTTCGCCATGCGCGTCGTCGGCGTCGGCATGATTATCGGCGTAATCCAAGACTCCGCCGAAACCGCCCTCAACTCCTCCACCGACGTACTCTTTACCGCCGCCGCCGACTTAGGCAGCCGCCGCAAAGACTAAAGATTCGGTTGTTTCACCAAACGTCAAAAAGGTCGTCTGAAATTTCAGACGACCTTTTTCTATTTTATAGTGGATTAAATTTAAACCAGTACGGCGTTACCTCGCCTTGCCGTACTAT
>JVVZ01000267.1:0-14567 GCA_001062585.1 Neisseria meningitidis | reverse complement strand
TCCAACCACTGGTACCCTAGTGTTGCACTTGAAATCCGAATCCAAGGACCTTTTATTTAATCCACGCTACGGGTTGCTTCAACGGCAATCTGTTCCTTCCCCTGTCCGGCGGGGGAAGGTTAGGATGGGGGTGGTTCTATGGCTTTAGGTAAAATCAAATTCGTTTAACCCATAGAGCCACCCTCTCCCCAGCCCTCTCCCGCCAGACGGGAGAGGGGGCGGTTTTCGGATAAAAACGAGGTCGTCTGAAACTTTAGGATTCGGGTTTTAAAGAAACAAACCCGTTCATACCCGTTTTCAGACGACCCGTGTATTCAATCAATACAGATTTTGGATAACTCAAGTAGCGTGGGCTTTGCCACGAAATCCATCATTTAAGTAATCAAAATCAGACAATAGCCGAATGTGCTTTCATTTTGGCATTCATATCGCGGGCAAAGCCCACGCTACGGTTTGCTGCAACGGCAATCTGTTCCTTCCCCCGTCCGGCGGGGGAAGGTTAGGATGGAGGTGGCTTTGTGGATTTAGGTAAAATCAAATTCGTGTAGCCTGTAGCCCCCCTCCCCAGCCAGACGAGAGAGGTTGAAGACCGCAGATAAAAACAAAGTCGTCTGAAAACCTGAATCCCAAGTTTTCAGACGACCTCTTTATTTTCAAACCCAACTTACTTGACGCGTCCTGCTTTCAACACGCGTTGGGCGAAGAACACCATGCCTGTGATGAAGAACGCCAGTCCCAGCCAGGATGCGGTGGTTTCCCAGTTTTCCAGACCCAGCGCGAGCGGGGCGTCGGAGCCGCCGTTGGTCACGGAGAAGGCGATGATGAATGCCATCACTACGCCGACCAGGCTTTCGCCGACAATCAAACCGGCGGAGAACAAGGTTCCGATGCGTTCGGCGTTTTTCAGACGGCCTTCACGGTTTTCCGCTTTCTTGCCGATGATGTGTTTCAACACCGCCGCCAACACTGCGCCGATCACGATAGGCATCGTGACGGACGGCGGCAGGTAGATGCCCATGCCGACTGCGAGGACTGGCAGTGCGCGTTTACCGCCGGACGATTTCTTCAACACCAAATCGACGACGATCAACACCGCGCCGATCGCGATGCCGGTGAAGATGTACGCCCATTCAAGGTTGTGGGCGAAGATACCCGACGCGATGGTCGTCATCAAAGTCGCTTGGGGAGCCGCCAAAGCCTGCGCCGCGTCCATGCCTTCGCGCGGCATGGCGCCGGTAAAGCCATAAGCTTCGTAGAGCAGTTCCAACACGGGCGAGATAACGAATGCGCCGACGATACAGCCGATAATCAACGCAATCTGTTGTCTCCAAGGCGTTGCTTTGAGCAGGTAGCCGGTTTTCAAGTCTTGCAGGTTGTCGTTGGAAATCGAAGCCACGCAAATCACTGCCGAACCGCAGAACAAGGTCAGCGCCAGCAAGAATTTGCGGTTGGCTTCATCCGCCATCAAGCCGCCGGATTCGCCCACGACCAACAACACCAGCGAAATGATGACGATGGAAACGATGCCCACACCGGAAATCGGGCTGGAAGACGAGCCGACCAAACCAGCCATATAACCGCAGGCGGCGGCGACCAAAAAGCCGATGACGGAAGCCAAAAGCGTGCAAACGACCACCAAAAGCCAAGCCATGCCGCCCGTAATGTGCGAATCGCCGATAAAGTGATAAAACGATACGCCCAAAATCAGCATCATGGACAATACCCAAAAAATCATGGCTTTAGGCGACAAATCCTGTTCGGCGCGTTCCGCCGCAGGCGCGCCGCCGCCGAAACTCTTGAACGACATTTTCAGACCTTCCAGCATCGGTTTGAGCAACATCAAAAGCGTCCAAACCGCCGCGATACCGATGGTACCCGCGCCGATAAAGCGTACTTTTTCCTTCCACAGCTTCATCGCAAACGCCGCCATTTCCATATCGGCAGGCTGCGGAATGTGCGATGAAAAATACGGCACGGCAATGCCCCAAGCAATCGAAATGCCCAACAGGATGGCGATACCGCCCGTCAGTCCGACCAGATAGCCCGCGCCCAACAATGCCAGCGAAAAGCCCATCGGCAGTTGGAAAATCGCCGTGCCGCTTTTAAACCAATAACTCGCGCTGTCGGCAATCACGCGCAAACCGTTGGAACAAAAGCTCATAAAGCCCGCCAGCGCGCCGCCGGCCGCCAGCTCTTTAATGCCGCTGCCGCCCTGACGGCCTTCCTCTTCCTCGTGGCTGCCGACTTTCAAAATCTCCGCCGCCGCCACGCCTTCGGGATAAGGCAACTCGCTTTTCACCACCATCGCGTAACGCAGCGGAATGGTGAAAATCACCCCCAAAATCCCGCCGGCAATACATAAAAGCGTCGTCTGCCAAAACGGGAAACCGCTCCAGTAGCCCGCCATCAGCAAACCGGGCAGGACGAAGATGATGGTCGAAAGCGTACCCGCCGCCGAAGCCTGCGTCTGCACCATATTGTTTTCCAAAATATTGCTGCCTTTGCAAAACTTCAAAACCGCCATCGAAATCACCGCCGCCGGAATCGACGAAGCAAAGGTCAGACCGACCTTCAAGCCGAGGTAAACGTTCGACGCGGTAAAGATCACGGTAATCAGCGCACCGAGTATCATGCCCCGAAGCGTCAGCTCGCGGTAATCCGCGTAAGGATCGTGGGTGGATTGTGTCATCGTGGATAGCCTTTCGGTTGATAAAAAACACGACGGCAGGCTCGAACCGGCTGCCGAATCTGCCTTTATGGTGTTGCGGCGGCAAGGAAATGTCAAGTTAGACAAAGAATGTGCAAAGAAAGCGGAAAGGCAAAAGGTCGTCTGAAACCGGTGCCCGCATTTTCAGACGACCTTAGTGGCTCAAATCGCCTCACCCAACCCTGAAAAGCCTCCGAACCCCACCATTTATTCCTTCAATAACCGACCGTCCTTTATAAAAAAATCTTTCCCTCCCATTGACGGATCGTTCAGATTCGGAGCCTGCTCCGGATTTCAGACGACCTATTGTCGCTTTTACGCCACTTCAAACAACTTTAAAGATAACGTCATTTCATGACAAAACCTTGCAATCGGCTTGCAATCGCGTTCCAACCGTAATTTCAACCCGATAGATACAGGAAATTTCACTTCAGACGGCCCAAACGGATTGAATAGCCAAGATTTACACGGTAAACTTATACAATTAAAAAATTTTATGATTTACTCACTATTATGAAACCCGCCTTCGACATAAAGTCAGCCCGGCTTGACGTGCTGGCTATTCACCTGCATACCGCAGACTTGACCGAGCTGGAAGAATTTTTGCGCCAACGCGCCGGTCAATACCAAGAATTGGATGTCGTCCCCTTCGTTTTGGATGTGCAGGATTTTGACCATCCCGAGTCATTGGACATCGGTTCCATGATTTCCCTTTTCGCCCGTTACGGCATGCAGATTCTGGGGCTGCGCCACGAAAGCGAATATTGGGCATCCTTCGCAGCACGTTACCATTTGGTTTTCAGCCGTAGCGACAAATCCGAGCCGCAACAGCCCAAAATCAACCAAGAGCCCGCACCCGTTCAGGCAACGGTCATCAGCAACCCGACCGTCCTCATCAGCACCCCCGTCCGCACCGGACAACAGGTTTACGCGGAAAACGGCGACCTTATCGTGACCGGCATCGTCAGCCAAGGTGCGGAACTCATTGCCGACGGAAACATTCATATTTATGCGCCCATGCGCGGCAGGGCTCTGGCAGGCGCGAAAGGCAACACCAACGCGCGCATCTTCATCCACTCCATGCAGGCGGAACTGGTCTCCGTAGCGGGCATCTACCGCAATTTCGAACAAGACCTGCCCGACCACCTGCACAAAAAAGCCGTACAGGTTTCATTGCAAGACAACCGCCTGGTTATCAGCGCAATCGACACAGATTAACCATTCCAAGCATTTGATAAAGGAAACATCGTGACAAAAATCATCGTAGTAACTTCAGGCAAAGGCGGCGTAGGCAAAACCACGACCAGCGCCAGTATCGCAACCGGACTGGCTCTGCGCGGCCACAAAACAGCCGTCATCGACTTTGACGTCGGCTTGCGCAACCTCGACCTGATTATGGGTTGCGAACGACGCGTCGTTTACGACCTGGTTAACGTTATCCAAGGCGAAGCCACGCTCACCCAGGCTCTGATTAAAGACAAAAACTGCGAAAACCTCTTCATCCTGCCCGCATCACAAACCCGCGACAAAGACGCGCTGACCCGTGAAGGCGTTGAGAAAGTCATGCAGGAATTGAGCAGCGACAAAATGGGATTCGAATACATCATCTGCGACTCCCCCGCCGGTATCGAACAAGGCGCATTGATGGCGCTCTACTTCGCCGACGAAGCCATCGTCACCACCAACCCCGAAGTATCCAGCGTCCGCGACTCCGACCGCATCTTGGGCATCCTGCAAAGCAAATCCCGCAAAGCCGAACAAGGCGGCACGGTCAAAGAGCACCTGCTGATTACCCGCTACTCGCCCGAGCGCGTCAACAAAGGCGAAATGCTGTCCGTACAAGACATTTGCGACATCTTGCGCATCCCGCTCATCGGCGTCATTCCCGAATCGCAAAACGTCCTGCAAGCGTCCAATGCCGGAGAACCCGTCATCCACCAAGACAGCGCAACTGCCGCAGAAGCCTACAAAGACGTCATCGCGCGCCTCTTGGGTGAAAACCGTGAAATGCGTTTCCTCGAAGCCGAGAAAAAAGGCTTCTTCAAACGGCTGTTCGGAGGCTAAGTCATGTCATTAATGGATATGTTGTTCGGCAGAAAACCGAAAACCGCCGCCGTTGCACGCGACCGCCTGCAAATCATCATTGCCCAAGAGCGCGCGCAAGAAGGTCAAGCGCCCGACTACCTGCCGACCCTGCGCAAAGAATTGCTGGAAGTATTGTCCAAATACGTCAACGTTTCCTTGGACGACATCCGCATTTCCCAAGAAAAGCAGGACGGTATGGACGTTCTCGAATTGAACATCACCCTGCCTGAACAAAAAACGGAACAGAAAAAGGCTTAACACATGACCTTGACCGAATTGCGTTACATCGTAGCCGTCGCGCAGGAACGTCATTTCGGACGTGCCGCGCGCCGCTGCTTTGTCAGCCAGCCCACCCTTTCCATCGCCATCAAAAAGCTGGAAGAAGAGCTGTCGGTATCCCTGTTTGACCGCAGCAGCAACGACATCATCACCACCGAAGCGGGCGAGCGCATCGTTGCCCAAGCCCGCCGCGTGTTGGAAGAAGCCGAGCTGATCAAGCACCTTGCCAGCGAAGAGCAAAACGAATTGGAAGGCGCATTCAAACTCGGTCTGATTTTTACCGTCGCCCCCTACCTTCTGCCCAAGCTCATCATTTCCCTGCGCGAAACCGCGCCGAAAATGCCCCTGATGCTTGAAGAAAACTACACGCACATCCTGACCGAATCGCTCAAACGCGGTGACGTTGATGCCATTGTAGTCGCAGAACCCTTCCAAGAGCCGGGCATCGTCACCGAGCCGCTGTATGACGAGCCTTTCTTCGTCATCGTCCCCAAAGGACACCATTTCGAAGAACTTGATGCCGTCACCCCGCAGATGTTGAGCGAAGAGCAGGTCTTGTTGCTGACTGAAGGCAACTGTATGCGCGATCAGGTCTTATCAAGCTGCTCCGAGCTGGCCGCCAAGCAGAAAATCCAAGGTCTGACCAACACCCTGCAAGGCAGCTCCATCAACACCATCCGCCACATGGTTGCCAGCGGTCTCGCCATCAGCGTCATGCCCGCTACCGCACTGACTGAAAACGACCATTTGCTGTTCAGTATCATCCCGTTTTCAGGCTCCGTCCCGCACCGCCGCGTCGTTTTGGCATACCGTCGGAACTTCGTCCGCCCCAAAGCATTGACTGCCTTACGGACTGCCATCCTCAATTCCCATCTTCACGGCGTTACTTTTGTCCAAGAGTAAAGCGCATTGAATACCGGGCATCGATGAAATCATGCACAGGGCTTTCAATTGTGATGATATTCAACAAGCCGCCGATTTTTTCGGCGGCTTGTTTTTTGTGTCTCAGCAGATGGATAAGCCAGAAATCGTGTAGAACGTTCGATCAGATAAACTTGTGCTTTAATGCCTTAAAACATGGTTTCCTGCGAACTTGAGCAGGGTAAGGACTCAACAGTTTCCAATCGATAAGCCTACCATCTAATACGAAACGTCGTCTGAAAACCCTAAATACAGTTTTCAGACGACGTTTTATTTTTAATTGCCTTAAATCTCGCTACCGCCGACGGTCAGTCCCGAATCAATCCGCAGGGTCGGTTGTCCGACGCCGACAGGAACGCTTTGCCCGTCTTTGCCGCACACGCCGACACCGCTGTCCAACGCAGTATCGTTACCTATCATGGAGACGTGTTTCAAAACTTCGGGGCCGTTGCCGATGATGGTCGCGCCTTTGACAGGATATTGCAGTTTGCCGCCTTCGACCCACCACGCTTCGGATGCGCTGAAGACGAATTTGCCGCTGGTGATGTCCACCTGTCCGCCGCCGAAATTGACGGCGTAAATGCCTTTGTTGATGGACGCGATGATTTCGTCGGGTTCGTAGCCGCCGTTTTCCATGAAGGTATTGGTCATGCGCGGCATAGGGGCGGAGGCGTAGCTTTCGCGGCGGCCGTTGCCGGTGGATTGCGTACCCATCAGGCGGGCGTTGGTTTCATCCTGCATATAGCCGACCAAGATGCCGTCTTCAATCAATACGGTGCGGCGTGTTTCGTTGCCTTCATCATCGATATTGAGCGAACCGCGCCTGTCGGCAATGTCTCCTTGGTCAACGACGGTAACGCCTTTGGCGGCAACGCGCTCGCCGATTCTGCCTGAAAAGACGCTGGTTTCTTTGCGGTTGAAATCGCCTTCCAAACCGTGTCCGACGGCTTCATGCAGCAACACGCCCGGCCAGCCGTTGCCCAAGACAACGGTCATTTCGCCTGCGGGCGCAGGGCGGGATTCGAGATTAATCAGGGCTTGTTTGACGGCGGAATCGACAAACTGCCGCACCAAAGTTTCATCAAAATAAGCTAAGTCGCAGCGACCACCGCCGCCCGCGCTGCCCTGCTCTCTCCGGTCGCCCTGTTTGGCGATGACGGTAACGTTCAGGCGCACCATCGGACGGATGTCGGCGGCGTGTCTGCCGTCGAGGCGGGCGATGTAAATCATGTCGTATTCGCAGGTCAGCCCCGCCATCACTTGCACGATGCGCGGATCGGCGGCTTTGGCAAGCGTTTCCACTTTGTTCAATAAGGCAACTTTGTCGGCGGAATCGAGACCGATAATGGGATTCAGCACCGCATGGACGGATTTGCCGTATGCGGCGGACGGCACTTTGACAGAAGCTTCGCCGCCTGCCGCGCCGATGACGCGGACAGCTTGAGCGGAACGGTTGATCGAATCGATACACAAACTGTCCGCATAGGCAAAAGCGGTTTTTTCGCCCGAAACAGCGCGTACGCCCACCCCCTGATCGATTTGGAAACTGCCTGATTTGACGATGCCCTCTTCCAAATGCCAGCTTTCAAAAGCAGTGCGCTGGCAGTAGATGTCGGCGTAATCGACGTGATGCGCGCCGATGATGCTCAGGCTTTTGGCGAGCAGCTCAGGGGAAAGGTGATTGGCTTCGAGCAAATCACGCTGTACGGTAGCGTAAGTTGAGTGCATGGTTTTCAGACGACCTTCAAGGCTGGGGAAACTTGGGGCTTGATTATACGGCATTTATTCTCGTTCTAGTCGAATAGATAAAAAGCGCAATCAAGTTTCCGTACTGACCTGACAGGCGGCGGACTAAGCTGCATCATGTCTTACGGTTTTCTTGAGATTGAACCGGAACGCTTGGACCGCTGCTTATGACAGATTTCGCGGGCAAAGTCCACGCTACGGATTGCTTCAACGGTAACTTATCCCTTCCCCCGTCTGGCGGGGGAAGTTTAGGATGGGGTGGCTTTGTGAGTTTAAATAAAATCAAATTCGTTTGCCCCGTAGAACCCCCCTCTCCCCGACCCTCTCCCGCCGGACGGGAGAGGGGAGCAAGTTACAGATAAAAACGAGGTCGTCTGAAAACTTGAAAGTCGAGTTTTCAGACGACCTTTTATTTAATCCACGCCAGTTTGTAGCGTGGGCTTTGCCCACGAAATCTATCTTCTGACAATCTGAATTGGATGATCACGTTTTCACTCATATCGTGGGCAAAGCCCACGCTACGGTTTACTGCAACGGCAACTTATCCCTCCCCCCGTCCGGCGGAAGAAGGTTAGGATGGGGTTGGTTCTATGGCTTTAGGTAAAATCAAATATGCTTAAGGTCGTCTGAATCGGCTGTCTGCACATTCCATCCTATTCATTTGCATGAATAATCGGCTTGCCCTAGCCCGTTAAATCATGTTAGGTTATGATGTTTCCTTTTAATATGTGAACGGATGGTCTGAGGGTCGTCTGAAACGGAGAAAAGGCATGAATGCCGTAGTGGTTGCAGTAATCGTTATGCTCGTGTTGTCGCTATCGCGGGTACACGTCGTATTGAGCCTGACTGTCGGTGCGTTCGTTGGCGGACTGGTGGCGGGAATGCCGCTGGAAAACATCGTGGATACGGCGGGCAATGTAACGCAGTCGGGGATTATTCCCGTGTTTAACGAAGGCTTGAAGGGCGGCGCGCGGATTTCTTTGTCTTATGCGATGCTCGGTGCGTTTGCGATGGCGATTACCTATTCGGGGCTGCCGCAGCAGCTTGCGGGCGGCATTATCCGCAAACTCAACAACAGTCAGGATGCCGCGAAAGGCGAAAGTTCGGTGAAATGGACGCTGTTGCTGATTATTTTGGCGATGGGCATCATGAGTCAAAACGTCGTGCCTATCCATATCGCGTTTATTCCGATGATTATTCCGCCGCTTTTGCTGGTGTTTAACCGTTTGAACGTCGACCGCCGCCTGGTGGCGTGTGTGATTACGTTCGGTTTGGTGACGACTTATATGTTCCTACCTTACGGCTTCGGTGCGATTTTCTTGAACGACATCCTCTTGGGCAACATCAAATCTGCGGGCATGGATGTAAAAGACATCAGTGTCATGCACGCGATGGCGATTCCTGCGCTGGGTATGGTGGCGGGGCTGCTGGCGGCGTTTGTCCACTACCGCAAATCACGCATTTATCAAACCAATACCGTCGATACGGAAGACAACCGAGAAGCATCCGAACAGCCCCAGCCTTCGGCTTACCGCAGTCTGGTGGCGGCAATCGCGATCGGTGTGTGTTTTGCGATTCAGTTGATGTATAAAGATTCGCTGGTGTTGGGCGCGATGTTGGGTTTTGCCGTCTTCATGATGCTCGGTGTGATGAACCGCAATGCTGCCAGTGATGTGTTCGGCGAAGGCATCAAAATGATGGCGATGGTCGGTTTCATCATGATTGCGGCGCAAGGTTTTGCGGCAGTCATGACCGCGACAGGCGAAATCAAACCGCTGGTCGAACACAGTATGCAGCTTTTCGGCGGCAATAAAGGCATGGCGGCATTTGCCATGTTGTTTGTCGGATTGTTGGTCACCATGGGTATCGGCTCTTCTTTCTCCACCTTGCCGATTATTACCGCGATTTATGTGCCGCTGTGTATCAGCCTCGGCTTCTCGCCGCTGGCAACCGTCGCCATCGTCGGTACGGCGGGCGCATTGGGCGACGCCGGTTCGCCCGCGTCCGACTCGACGCTCGGCCCGACCATGGGTTTGAACGCCGACGGACAACACGACCACATCCGCGACTCCGTCATCCCAACCTTTATCCACTACAATATCCCGCTGATGATTGCCGGCTGGATTGCCGCTATGGTGCTGTAAATGAGTGAAATGGACGAATTGGAACACCGCATCACCGAGCTGGAAATCCAAACCGCGCTTCAGGAAGACTTAATCGGCAGCCTGAACGATACGGTGGCGAAAATGCAGCAGACGCTGGATTTGCAGCAGGCACAGTTGAGACTGCTTTATCAAAAAATGCAGGATAAAGGCGCAAACGGAGAGCACGAGCCTTACAGCCTGCGTGATGAAATTCCGCCGCATTATTGAAGCGGAAATATGAAAGAAGGTCGTCTGAAAAATGGTTTTCAGACGGCCTTCAAATTTTAAAACCCAAATTAAAATGACGAACCTTCCTGCTTCAAAAATTCCGCCTCTTCCTCCGTGCTTTCACGCCCCAATACGGCATTGCGGTGCGGATAACGTCCGAAGCGGTCGATGATGACTTTGTGTTTGATTTCAAAATCCAATGCGTGTCCGTCGGTATAGCGTTCAAACAGCGGAACGGCTTGTTCGTGGACAACTTGGCTTTCGCTGTGCATCAACGGCATAAGCATGAAATGGCGTTCGTGCGGCAGGAGGTCGGCGAAACCGGGCTGACGGACGGCTTCTTGGGCAAGGATGAGAGCGGCCAAATCTTGGCCAAATGCTTGGGGGCTGTTGCGAAACAGGTTGCGTGAGAATTGGTCGAGTAGGATGATTTCGGCGAGCCTGCCTTGCAGGGTGTCGCGCCAGTGTGCAAGTTCGCCACGGGCCGCCTGCTGCCAGACATCAAAAAATCGCGCGCGAATCTCGGCATCGAATTCATCGTTTTTGGCAAACAGAAAAGGACGGTTTTCTTCGGCAAACCAGAAGTCTAAGACGGTTTGGGGTGTCATGAACATTCCTTGCAATAGAAGATTATTAAGTACAAGGTCGTCTGAAAAACTGAATCAAGGTTTTCAGACGACCTTTTTGATTACGCCGACATATCGACAACTTTTGATTAATCCACCCGCTCCAACTGACTTTTATGAACATACCCTTGGGTAGTCGTATCTTTTAATTGAACGAGGTACCAATCCTTACGAACGGTTTTCAATTTTTCTACTATGGCGTTGTCGTCCAAGCGTTTGATTATGTCGGCATGGGCATCCGGTTGGCTCCTGAGGTTAACCTTATGGCTATCTGTGGATTTAACGATGAAATCATTATTCATAATCAACGAGTAAATACAGCCCGAATCAGGGATTTGTTTCGCCGTTGTTTTTGGGATTTTTTCAAATTTTATAAGTTTGGCAGAATAATATTTACCGTCACAAATGACTTCCGTACCCACTTTACCCATAGTAATTTGGGCAGGCTGTTTGACAGAATCTTCCTGATAAACGTAAAAATTCGGCGGAAGCACCAATTCTTTCAAAACAGCAGTTTGCTGCGATTCGCTCAAATTAAGGAAGATTCGGTTTTGATTCGATATTTTGGTGTCTTCAGGGATAAAGTCAAAATATAAAATCCTTTGATTCCGAGCATTACCATCTAAACTATTACCCCAATAAACCCACAGCATGCCTTTTTGAGGAACGCCTTGTGCAAATGTCAGCTGAAATACGCTCAAAATAACGCCGACAAAAATAAAATAAAGAAATTGTTTATTTTTCAAAGCCATTTTCAATGATGCTCAGAATCTACTTACCGAAATTGCCCTTCACTCAGTCCCACAACAGACAATATCGCTGATTGTTTAATATATTCATAACAGAGGTCGTCTGAAAACAGTCACGAACCTCTCAAGCCTGTATTACTTCGCCAATTCTTTGTCGATTTCCTGATAAAGCGCGGCGAAGTCTGGTTCTCCGACAAATGTTTTCAGGATTTCGCCTTTTTTATTGATCAGGAAAGAAGTCGGGTAAACCTGCGTACCGAACGCTTGGGCGGCGGCTTTATCGGCATCAAACATGACGGTAAAAGGCAAGCCGTATTCTTTGACGTATTGGTTTACGCTTTCCAACGGGTCTATCGGCTGGGCAATGCCGAGGACTTGGAAGTCTTTTCCTTGATAGTCTTTGGACATTTTGATGACTTTGGGCATTTCGCTGACACAGCCCGGGCAGGAGGGGAACCAGAAATTAATGAAGCTGACTTTGCCTTGCAAATCGGCATTGGACACCGGTTTGCCTTGCAGGTCGGACAAAGAGAATGCGGGAGTAGGTTTGTTATCCGGAATAAGGACGATGGCAAGCAGCGCGCCGATAATGGCGACTGCGGCAATGGTAATGAGCTTTTTCATGCTTCGGCGTATTGTTTTAAAAGGGTAAAGAGAGGTTCGGGAATGCTGATGCTTCGCCCGCTTTCTGCGCTGACGACCATCAAAGTGCTTTCGGCTTCGACGGCATGTTTACCGCTGGGCAAAACAATGTTTTGAGTGAGGATAATATGGCGCGAGGTCAGCTCTTTCAGACGACCTTCAAAGCGTAATATGTCGCCATCGACGGCGGCACGGCGATAACGGATGTCGGTGCGGACAACCACCAGCATCAAGCCGTCGATTTCGGACAATAAACCGTGTTCCTCAAAAAACGCCCAGCGCGCTTCTTCGAGAAATTCGAGATAGCGCGCGTTGTTGACATGACCGTAGCCGTCAAGATGGTAATTGCGGACGCGGATATTCATCAGTTCAGATTGAAGGGTTGAAAGGCTTCACGGGCGAGCGGTTCTTGCTCGAGGTCGGTGATAACGGTAGAAAGCTGGATGTCGAACCATTCATTGAAAATATCCGCATTCAAATCAGGCCATTCGCTTTCATCTTCGCACCAATCGGCAAGTTCGGCAGCGAAAATGTCTTCAAACCGCGCTTCGATTTCGTCCCATACTTCGTCGGCGGTTTCACACGGACGGACGAGATAAGAATTGGCATCAGCTTGAATATCTTCAAGCGTCAAACCGTCAAGATGATTGCCGGGCAGGGTTTGCAGCCAGTTCCAAAAAGGATCGAGCGGGATGAGCAGGAAGACGCTGCGGTTGACTTCGTACATGATGTTTTCCTTGATTTCAGATAAGGGAATGATATAGCAAAGGCCGTGCAAACGCTATCTTTGCCTGCCAAAGAGTGGATAGGTTGGGACAAGGCGATGTTTGGATTGCAACCCATTTTCCTGCTTCATTACTTTTTGCAGATTTGATTACCGCTCTTTTCTCTTGTCAAATCGCAGGTCAAACTAAGAGTTGAAAAAACCTGCTTCTTCCAACACAGCATTTGCCACCAGTGTATCGGTATCTTTCCTCAATAATAAATGCAGCTCATGAAAATCTTGTTTCAAGCGGGCAACTGCTTCCGGATGTTCATACCAATAAATCATGGCTTCTGCCAGTTTTTCAGGCGTCGCATCATGTTGCAAAAGCTCTGGAACAGCACATTTGTTCAGCAAAATATTGGGCAAACCGACATGTGGCACTTTAACTTTACGCTTCACATAAGCATAAGTCAGAGGAGATATCTTATAGCTGATCACCATAGGACGTTTGCACAACGCCACTTCCAGCGTTGCCGTCCCGCTGGTTACCAAAACCACATCTGCCGCAGTACAAACAGTATCTGCTTGTTTATCGACTAATGTAATGGGAAGGTCCGAAAATTGCGCAGATGCAAGAATTTTTGATATACGACGGCGGGTTGCCTGCGTAGCAACCGGCATTAGAAACTGCGCCTGTGGGTAACGCTTCAACAGAAGTAATGCGGTTTGAAAAAATACAGGAGCCATGTAATCAATTTCGCTAACACGACTGCCGGGCATCAAGGCAAATACTGGGATAGACGGTGCAACTCCCAACTGACGACGCGCAGAAGATTGATCAACATCTACAGGCATGGTTTGAGCCATCGGATGACCGACAAACTCAGCCTTACCACCGGCATCTAAATAGAGCTGTGGTTCCATTGGGAAAAGGCACAACACCCGGTTAACTTGATGAACGATTTTGTTCACCCGTTCACGCCTCCACGCCCAAACAGAAGGGCTGACATAGTGAACTGTTGGAATACCTGTTTTCTTAAGTTTCTCTTCCACCCAAAGATTAAAATCAGGTGCATCAATCCCAACAAAAACATCCGGTTTTATACGAATAAGGTCATTAACCAGACCTTTACGGATTTTCAAGATTTCGGGCAAACGTTTAACTACCTCAACAAAGCCTCGTACTGCCAATTTTTCTTGGTCATAAAGACTTTCAAATCCTTCCGCCTTCATACGCTCGCCACCGATACCAATAAATCTTGCATCAGGACAACGTTTTTTAATCGCACAAATAAGATGTGCACCAAGCAGATCACCCGATGCCTCAGCAACACTCATTGCAATCGTGAGAGAAGTAGTCATATAAAATTATGGGATACAAAAAAGAATTTGGTAAGTGTAATACCTGACGGTAAAGAAGTTCTTAGTCAAATTTCAATTATAGAGACCTTTGCAAAAATAGTCTGTTAACGGAATTTGACTCATAAAAATGCGCTAAAAATTTTCATTTGACCAAAACCTTTATGATTTTGAGTAAAAACTAGGAAAAATCAGAAAGGTTTTTTATTTTGAAAATAGTATTAAACATAGAATTTTAGTAACTTATGTTATTTAAAATATCTCTTATAATATGATACTAAAAAGAAATACTCTATCTATAGCAAACCCACTTACCCATCATTATAGTGGATTAAATTTAAACCAGTACGGCGTTACCTCGCCTTGCCGTACTAT
>JVVZ01000266.1:0-1083 GCA_001062585.1 Neisseria meningitidis | reverse complement strand
AGTACATAAGGGCGTTGGCAACGCCGTATCATTGCAATTTTAATCCACTATATTGAAACTCAAAGGCTTCGTTTGAATAGGTTTGTCGGCTGTATCGGGTATCCGTATGGATGTTTCGGACCGGATTGTGTTTGGGAACGGGTATGCGGGTTTGTACGGGCGGGTGCTTGATTCGTTCGGGTCAGATTTGGGCTTCCAGCATCGGTTTTAAGGCTTCCCAAGCCTGCGGCAGTTCTGTGAAGCCGTCGGATGCCATCAGGTGCCCGCCTTGGGCGATGTGGGTGACGGGGCTTTTGAGTTTGTCCGCCATGTCCAGGGTCAGTTCGGGCGGGACGTGGGTGTCGTCGTCGGAGACGATGCAGTGTTTGGGCATTTGGATTTTGCGCAGGATGTCGAATTCGGGCGCGGCGCCTTTGATGTAGGCGTCAAGGGCGGGCAGCGGGGGCAGGGGGTCGGCGAATCCCGCCGCCAGGACCAAGCCGCCGATTTTTTCGGGCTGCTGACGGCTGAGGAAGTGCAGAAGGGTGATGCAGCCTAGGCTGTGTCCGACTAAGAAGGTGTTTTCGTCGGGCTTGCCGATGACTTGGTCGAGGGCGAACTGCCACGAGGAAACCGTCGGCCGTTCGGGATTGGGCATCGCCAGCGAGTCGGCTTGGAAGCCTGCGGCGCGGACTTGTGCCGAGAGCCAGTCAAACCAGTTGCCGTGCGGATTGCCTTCAAAACCGTGTACGATAAAGACGCGTCGGGGCATATCGATTACTCCTTTTCAGACGACCTGTCGGGTGTGTCGGTTTACTTATTATAACACTCATTGTTTGTTTCAGTTTTATCGTTATCCTGTGTACGGCGGGTAAATGGGAATTGGGACGGGCGGTAAAACCGAAGGCAAAAAAGGGGATACGCGGCTTCCGCGTCGGAATCAAACGCTCGCTTTGGGCTTGGGTGCGGGGCATTGTTTGGTTAAAGTTCATGTGTGATGCAAATAGTTTTTTTAGATTTGTATCAATAAAAGGTCGTCTGAAATCGGTTTTAGAACGTGTTCATTGTCTCAGCCTCTGCTGTAAACTATCGGCATGAACAGAA
>JVVZ01000265.1:0-2859 GCA_001062585.1 Neisseria meningitidis | reverse complement strand
ACCGCCGACATTCTGCTTGTAAGGCAGACGCTCTACCAACTGAGCTAATCACCCGAGAACTCGGGATTAAACCAAAAAACCTCTATCAGGGCAAGCCGTTTGTTTCAAGATAAATATATTTATTTGAATATAAATAATAAATAAGTTTAGTATTATCTCAATCAAAAATCATATGCCCCAATTTGTCGGCTTTGGTGTGCAGATATCGTTCGTTTTCCGCATTCTCGCCGACATGGAGCGGAATACGTTCGACAACATTGATGCCTGCATTTTTCAACGTCTGAATTTTTTCAGGATTGTTGGTCAACAGCTTGACAGCACGGATATTCAGATGGTCGTAGATTTGCTTGGCAAGCGTAAAGTCGCGTGCGTCAACGGGCAGTCCGAGCGCGAGGTTGGCTTCGACCGTATCCATCCCCTCGTCTTGAAGCTTGTAGGCACGGATTTTGTTGATTAAACCGATGCCGCGCCCTTCTTGACGCAGATAAACGATCACACCGCGCCCTTCTTGTTGAACCGCCTTCATCGCGGCTTCAAGCTGCGGGCCGCAGTCGCATTTTTTGGAAAACAGGGCATCCCCGGTCAAACATTCGGAATGGATGCGGGTCAGGACAGGGAGGTCGTCTGAAAAATCGCCCATCGTCAAAGCGATGTGTTCTTGCCCACTCAGTTCTTCAAAACCGTGCATAGTGAAGTCGCCCCATTCGGTAGGCAGGCGGCAAGAGGCGACGAATTTCAAGGTATTATTCATGCTCTTCTTCCTTGTCCTCGATGCCTGCCAATGCTTTCAGCGGCTCGGCAAGTGCCAACGCCAGCGCCGACCAATCTGTTTGGGCTGCGTCATCGGCTTGATCTTTATCGGTAAATTCAACGTGAACCACGCCCAAAACCGTTCCGTTTTGCGTTGCCACAGGGATGGACAACTGGCTTCCGCTGCCTTCGTTCCGACTGCCTTGGATTTCGTCCAGCAAAAGCCAATAAGCAATATCGTTGGCAATATTCATCCAACCGCTTTGCGCCGTACGGCAGGCAAGGTAAACCGTACCGTTTTCTTCATGAATAGCCAACAGATTTTCCAAAGGCTCGCCTTGCGCCGCGATACGAACCAGCCTTGCGTGCGGTTCGCCAGGAAGGTGAATGTAAACCGCCGCGCTTTTGACGGCTGTTGCACGGCTGAATACCGAATCCAAAGCCATGAAAACCTGTTTGAGCAAAGCTTCGTTTTCAGGCGTTTCTTCAATATGGTCTGCCAGCTTCCAACCGTCTTCCTCACGCCACAAAACCGAGCGGTCAATCGAAGCATTGCCCATATCCATCACCGTCTTTGCGGTCAGATAAGCAATACGGAGGTCGTCTGAAGACAGCTTCAAACCCTGTGTCTGTAAAAAATCCTGAATCAGTAAAACAGGCATGATGTTCCTCTTTGATATTAGTGTGTTCCGGCAGATAACCGATCTGCCATTATATCGGTCGGAATAAAGCAATTTCAAGCCAAAGGTTGTTTGCAGAGCAGGATACTTTGTGTATAATCCACAGTTTCATCGCGCGGACGTGGCGAAATTGGTAGACGCACCAGATTTAGGTTCTGGCGCCGAGAGGTGTGAGAGTTCGAGTCTCTCCGTCCGCACCAACATACAAAAACGCTTGAAAATTTCAGGCGTTTTTTTTCGTTTAATCCTGTCTAATACCATCAACCAATCTCAGTAAATACAGGGCTTTCAGGCTGATTGCTATCCTATTGTCTTCTTCCTGATTGTATAATTCCGTCTAATTCAGCTTAATTGAAGTAACCTAAAATTTACGGTATCTTTTGCGGTATCTGAAAAATACCTCGAAAAAATACCGTAAAAATGAAGCTGAACGACCGCCAAATCAAAAACGCCAAACCCGCCGAAAAGCCATTTAAGCTGAATGACGGTAAGGGCTTGTATCTGTATATCAATACGAGCGGTGGGAAGTTATGGCGGTTTGATTTTTCGTATAACGGCAAACGGAAAACGCTTTCAATCGGCAAATATCCAACCGTATCACTGGTAGAAGCCCGCCAAGCCGCCGAAAATGCCCGCCGCTTGCTTGTATCGGGGCAAGACCCCAGCGAAGCCAAGCAACAGGAAAAACGCGAACGGCAAGCCGCCGCCCTAAATACCTTTGAAGCCATCGCCCGCCGCTGGCATTCTGACAACCTAATCCGCTGGAAAGAAAACCACGCCGCCCGCGTGTTGAGATATTTTGAAACCGACGTTTTCCCCGTTATCGGCGAAATGCCGATACAGGAAATCAGGGTAAGCGATATTAAAGCGGTTCTTGACGGCGTAATGGTGCGGGGCGTGAACAATACCGCCGAAAAAATCAGGGAGTGGACGGGCGCAATATTTGACTATGCTGTCATGCTTGAAATTGTGGAAACAAACCCTGCTTATTCGTTAAGGAAATACATCCCCGCCAAGCAGACCGACCATCGCCCCGCTTTGCCCCGTGAAGAACTGACCGAGTTTTTCCGCCGCCTGATACTGGCAGAGATTGAGCCGCAAAACAGAATAGCCCTGATTTTGAATATGCTGACCTTTTTACGAAGCACGGAACTAAGGGGCGGGCAATGGAATGAAATAGACTTTGACGCGGCAGTATGGACAGTTCCCGCCCAGCGTATGAAGCACGAGAAGACCGCACCGAAACCGCCCCATGCCGTCCCGCTGGCTGACTGGACGCTTGAACTTTTGGCAGAACTGAAAGAAATCACGGGCAATACCCCGTTTCTATTTCCAAGCCGCACCAAGACGGACGGTGTTATTAGCGACGCAACCATAGCAACTGTATTTTTCACCCCGTCGGGCAAAAATACCAAAACTCAAATCAAGC
>JVVZ01000264.1:0-321 GCA_001062585.1 Neisseria meningitidis | reverse complement strand
GCCGGACGGGCGGTTTACCCTGAAGGCAGTAGCGCGGTCGGATAAAAATCCCAAGGTATTGAAAATCAACGAAAGCTTTGTCACGGTATCGTGTGAAACGACCGAAAGCACCTGCGAAGACAAGGCGCAACATTTCGCCAATACGGACAAATCATGCAAGATATTTGAGTCTTGAGGCATATCGATAGCAAAAAGGTCGTCTGAAACCTAAATTGGTTTGCCGTTGTGCTTTTTCGGCGCCGTATTGCTGCCCTTGGTTGCAGTGCTGCTTGATTTCGCGGCTGATGGTGCTTTTGTGGCGGTTAAGCTGTTTGGCGATTT
>JVVZ01000263.1:0-3072 GCA_001062585.1 Neisseria meningitidis | reverse complement strand
TTAGACCTTCAAAGTTGAGTATTGTACTATTTTATTTTTAATTGACTATAAAAATAGAAAAATTTCCTTAATCCTTAATTTCCAAATTCATATTTGTACAGAAATCAAAGTATGCCTTTTCAGACGACCTTTTCGACAAAGCCGCGGTAGCGTTCGGCAAATTCGTCGGCGTGGCTTAAAAACGGGGCGTGTGCCGCTTTTTCCATCAATACCAATTCGCTGTCCGCCAGATGGCGGTTGAGGTATTCGCCCATGCGCGGCGGGGTGATGGCGTCTTTTTGTCCGAACACTAAAAGCGATGGGGCTTGGATGCTTGAAAGCAGGGGGCGGGCATCGGCTTGATTGACGGCATCCAACGCGGCTTGCAGGGCGGGCGGTGCGCCGTGGCGGGAGAGGTCGGGCAGGATGTTGCCAATGATTTCGGCGGCGTTTGGTGTGTGCAGCAACTGTAATTGTAGAAACTGTTTGATATGTTTGGCATAATCCTGCCGGAATGCGCCGACCATCTTGCCCAAAGCGGGATTGGACAGTCCTTCGGGGTAGTCCGCGTCGGCGGTCAGGCGGGCGAAACTTGCGGTCAGGCAGAGCGAGCGGACTTTGTCGGGATGGCGTGCGGCGAGATGGAGCGCGACCAAGCCGCCGAGCGACCAGCCGAGGATGTGGGCGGGCGCGTCGATTTCTTCGGCGAAGGCTTCGGCAATTGCGGCGATGTTGAAAGGTTCGGCAAAGGGCGCGTCGCCGTGTCCGGGCAAATCGAGCGCGCGGATGTCCCAATCGGCACTCAGGCGCGGGATGAGGTCGTCGAAGACGTGGCGGTTCGCTGCCCAGCCGTGTATCAGATAAACTTTTTTGGCGGAGTGCGGCATGGCTGTTTTCTCTATGGATGTGTTTTCTTGGTGGCGCAATGCGGGATGGTGGCACAAAAGCCGTTGCGTATTATGCCACGCCTTGGTTTCAGCGTGCGAAACCCGGCCGTATGGCGGTTTTTGCGGCGGCTGCGCGGCGGACTTGGAAGAGTTTTTTACGGACGCGGCAAACAGTTGCCCCTTGTGTTTCCGCACTATACAGGGCGGGGCGGTGTGCGGAGGCTGTCAGAAGAAGCCGCCGGCATTTGAGCGGATGTGGGCTTCGCTGTATTATGAGCCGCCCGTCAGCAGTATGATACGCGCGTTGAAGCATTTGGCCGACCTCGGCATGAGCCGTCCGCTGGCGGAACTGATGCGCCGCCATGCGCCCGACTGGCTGGAAACGGAGCATTTCGATTTTGTGCTGCCCGTGCCGTTGAGCAAAGAAAGGCGGCTGCACCGCGGCTTCAACCAAAGCGAGGAATTGGCGGATATTTTGTCCGAACATTACGGCTGGACGCTGCTGCCGCGGCAGACGGTTTTCAGACGACATCGCGAGCCGCAAAGCACGCTGAAAAGCGCAGACAGGGTTCGCAATATAAAAAATGCTTTTGAAATCAATGGTCATATCCCGAAAAACTGTAATATTTTGTTAATCGACGATGTGTTCACCACCGGCTCGACGCTGGACGAATTGGCGCGGACGCTGAAAAAATCAGGCGCAGGCAAGATTTTTTGCTGGAGTTTGGCGCGTCCGCCAATGAAAAAATAGCTAAAGTTTTTGACACCTGCGGAACATTTCGGCATTATGCCCCTCTATAAGTGATTGATTTATATGTTTACCATAGTTTTGTACCAACCCGAAATCCCGCCCAATACGGGCAATATCATCCGATTGTGCGCCAACACCGGAGCCGATTTGCATCTGGTCAAACCGCTCGGTTTTCCGCTGGATTCGGCAAAAATGAAGCGCGCAGGTTTGGATTATCACGAGTTTGCAAAACTGACGGTACACGAGAATTTCGAAGATTGTCTCAAAGCCTTGGAAGGCCGCCGCATTTTCGCGCTGACCACCAAAGGCAAAACCCGTCCCGACGAAGTTTCCTTTGTTGAGGGCGATGTCTTTTTGTTCGGTCCCGAGACACGCGGCCTGCCCGCCGAAATCCTCGACACCCTGCCCCAAGGGCAAAAGCTGCGCCTGCCCATGAAGCCCGGCAGCCGGAGCATGAATCTTTCCAACACCGTCGCCGTGATTCTGTTTGAAGCATGGCGGCAAAACGGTTACGCAGGCGGTGTATAACATCCGCTGGGGAATCTCCCTGAGCCGTTTGACAAAAACCAAGGCCATACTGTCCGAAAACAGCTTGGTTTTTGTCAAACCGCCGATACGTCGTCTGAAACCGCCTGGGAGCCATCCCACTGCGTTATCAACTCAAGAACGGACTACGTTTTGACTTTATCTAAAACCACCCTTTTCTCCACCCTGACTGCCGTTGCAATCAGTATCCTTTCCATTCATTCCGCCTCTGCCGACTCCATCGTCCGTGCCGAGAAGCTGAGTCCCTCAGCCAACCGCAGCTACAAAGTTGCCGGCAAACGCTACACGCCGATGACTAAAGTATCCAACTTCAGTCAAACCGGAAATGCCTCATGGTACGGCAGCCAGTTCCACGGCCGTAAAACCTCCAGCGGCGAGCGTTACAATATGAACGCCCTGACCGCCGCCCACAAAACCCTGCCCATTCCCAGCTACGTCCGTGTGACCAACACCAAAAACGGTAAAAGCGTCATCGTCCGCGTCAACGACCGCGGTCCTTTCCACGGCAACCGCGTGATCGACGTTTCCAAAGCTGCCGCCCAACAATTGGGTTTCATCAACCAAGGCACGGCACACGTCAAAGTCGAGCAAATCGTACCGGGTCAAAGCACCCAAGTTTATGATGGCAAAGATATTTTCGTCGATTTGAAATCCTTCGGTACCGAGCGCGAAGCGCAAGCCTATATGAACCAGGCGGCGAGAAACCTTTCCGCCGGCATGATGAGCCCGAGAGTTTCCCTGGAGAAACGCGACTACGAATACGTCGTCAAAATGGGTCCGTTCACCTCGCAAGAGCGTGCCGCCGAAGCCGAAGCCAAAGCACGCGGTCTGATTCAGGCAGCTTCGCTGTCCCTCTAAGAACGTGTTCATTGTCTCAGCCTCTGCTGTAAACTATCGGCATGAACAGAA
>JVVZ01000029.1:0-4320 GCA_001062585.1 Neisseria meningitidis | reverse complement strand
AGGCTTTTATGAGTGTCCAAGATTTGGGGGCCAGTTCAGTTTTCAGACGACCTTATCTCAATCTTTTCCTCAAGCAAACAGACCGCTTCTTATCCAATGCAAACCCTAAACCGACTGCGGTATTTCCGCCCACGGCTGTATCTGTTCCAACTGCGCGGCGAGGCCAAGCAGCGTGTCTTCGCGCCCGTGTGCGGCGGCGAACTGGGTACCGACGGGCAGCCCGTGATGCCGGTAAAGCGGCACGCTCATGGCGGGGTTGCCGCTCATGTTCAGCGGCGACGTATAGCCGACGTATTGCAGCGCGGCGGCGGCTTCTTTTTCCAAAAACGGGTTGTTTTTCAACAGGAAACCCAAGCGCAGCGTGCCGAACAGCAGGCGCATGGCTTTTTGCGCGGCGGGCGGCGGCATCATCTCGCCGATTTTCGGCGTGGTGCGCGGGCAGACGGGTGTCATCAGCACGTCGTAGCGCGTGAAAAATGCTTTGGCGGCACGCTCCTGCGCCAGCATCACGTCGCGCGCCCATGCCATTTCGCCCGCGCTGATTTGCCGACCCTGCACAATCATTGCCCACGTTGTCGGCTCAAGCAGGCGGTGCGGCAGTTTTTGTCCGGTTTCGTATTGATATTGGTAGAACAGTTTTGCCGTTTCGCCCATGACGATGACGCGGGCGGCTCGGTTGAGCTGTTCGGGCGGTGCAAAATCGGGCGTGGCTTCTTCCAATTCGTGTCCCGCATCTTGCATCAGTTTCAAACTATGGGCGAACGCGGCTTCCGTGCCTTCGTCGTTGCCGCCGCCAAACCATGCCTGTTTCCAAAAAGCGATTTTCAGACGACCTGTTTCTTGTTTCAGGCTGTCTGCAAAACCGTTTTCGGGCGGCGGCGGGCAGGCATACAGGGCGCGCTCTTGGGTTTTGGCGGCGATGTCCAGCAAAACCGCGCTGTCGCGCACACTGCGGGTCAACACATGATCGCATACCAAACCTTGCCACGCCTCCGATGCGTTCGGCGCGTAACTGCTGCGGCCGCGCGTGGGTTTCAACCCGAACACGCCGCAGTTGTGCGCGGGTAAGCGGATGGAACCGCCGCCGTCGCTGCCGTGCGCTGCGGGTACGACGCCCGAAGCCACTGCCACCGCCGCACCGCCGCTGCTGCCGCCCGCGGTGTAATCCAAATGCCACGGATTGCGCGTGATGCCGTAAATTTCGGTTTCGGTAACGGGATACGCGCCCCATTCGGGCGTGGTGGTTTTGCCGAACACGCGCAGCCCCGCATCAAGATAGGCTTGGGTCAAATCGCTGTTTTGCTTGGCAATGTAATACTGCATCATGCGCGAACCCGACCATGTCGGCGCGCCTTCCCAATCCGCCAGCAGGTCTTTGAGCAAAAACGGCACGCCCGCCAGCGGCGTATCGGCATTTTCAGACGACCCCTGCCACGCCGCCGCGCGTTCGCGCAAATCGTGCGCCAACAGATTGAGTTTGGGGTTGACTTCGTCCAAGCGGTTTAAAGCTGCCTGCAACACTTCATCGGCGGACACTTCTTTTTTGCGGATCAGCTCTGCCAAACCGACGGCATCGTAACGGATGTAGTCTTGAAAATTCATGGTTTTCCTTTCGGATTGATGAACACACGTTTTGCCGGTCAGGCATGGCTGCCCGCCGCCTCGCCGTTTGCCCGCATAGGCAATTTTTAAGAAACAGTCACACCGGATAAAGGAAAAGAACAAGTTTGCCGTTGCTGTAAAAAGGTCGTCTGAAACCGCCTTGACGTTTTCAGACGACCTTTGAGGCAATGGCGCACAAGGCTTACGGCAGAATCTCAATTTCCGCATTGTGTTTCACGCTGCGGTAGAGTTCGTCGATTTCCTCGTCCGTTACCGCGATACAGCCGTCGGTCCAGTCTCTTTGCAGGTGTTTTTTGCCGATGGAACCCCAGCCGTTTTTGATGCCGTGGATTTTAATCAGCCCGCCCGGACTTTTGCCTTGTGCCGCCGCGTAGGCTTTGTCGGCGTCGTTGGGGTAGGAAACGCCGAGATTTTTGTGGTACGCGCTGTTGGGATTGCGATCGTTGATGCGGTATTTCCCTTCGGGCGTTTTGCCGTCGCCTTCAAAGTGTTTATGCCCGACGGGCTGCTTGCCCAGCGCAATGGGATAGGTTTTCAGCAGCTTGCCTTTCGAGTACGCCGACATGGTACGCTTGCTTTTATGCACGACCAACCTGTCGATAACGGCATTTGCGGGAAGCGGCGTTTCGCTTGGCGCGGCAACGGACGACTCGCCTGATGTCGCAACGGTCTGCTCGGAACGGATGGGCATGGAATACCAAACCACTCCGGCAGCGACTGCCAAAAGCAAAACCGCCGCCAGGCTGATTTTCAACCCTCTTTTCATGTTTCAGACGACCTCACAAAGCCTTAAACGCCTCGATAAACACTTCCGAACGGTGCGCATAGCCTTTAAACATATCAAAGCTCGCGCAGGCGGGGCTGAGCAGCACGATATCGCCTGCTTCAGCTTGGGCGTATGCCGTCTGAACCGCTTCTTCCAAAGTGGCGCAGTCGGTCATATTCAGACCGCAGCTGTCCAAATCACGGCGGATTTGCGGCGCATCGACGCCGATCAGGAACACGCCTTTTGCCTTGCCGGCAAGCGCGTCGCGCAGGGGCGTGAAGTCCTGCCCTTTGCCCATGCCGCCCAAAATCACGAAGAGCGGGTTTTGCAAACCGGCAATCGCGGCGGCAGTCGCGCCGACGTTCGTGCCTTTGCTGTCGTCGATGAACACCACGCCGTTTTTCTCGCCGATTTTTTCCACGCGGTGCGGCAGGCCTTGGAAGGTTTTAACGTGTTCGAGCAATGCTTCGCGCGGTAAACCGACGGCTTCGCACAAAGCGACGGCAGCCATGACGTTGGCGGCGTTGTGCAAACCTTGCAGCGGGATGTCTTGCGTGGCAATCAAATCTTCATTGCCTTGTTTCAGACGACCCGTTTCGCGCTCCAACCAAAAATCGGCTTCGTGTTCCAACGAAAACCATTTCACCTCGCGCCCTGCCCGTTTCATGGCGCGGCAGAACACGTCGTCCGCATTCAAAACCTGCACGCCATCGCCACGGAAAATCTTGGCTTTGGTATGCGCATAGTCGAGCAAGTCGTCGTAGCGGTCGAGATGGTCTTCGGAAATGTTCAGCACCGTCGCCGCAGTCGGGCGCAGGCTTTCGGTGTTTTCCAGTTGGAAGCTGGAAAGCTCCAACACCCACACGTCCGCCTTTTTGCTTTCGCGCTGCAATTCCGCCTCCAAAACCGGCGTACCGATATTGCCCGCGATAACGGTATCCAGCCCGCACTTGATGCAGAGATAGCCGACCAGGCTCGTTACCGTGGTTTTGCCGTTGCTGCCAGTAATCGCAATCACCTTGTCGCCGCGGCGGTTCACAATGTCCGCCAGCAATTCGATGTCGCCCAACACGCGCCCGCCGTTTTGTTTGAACGCCTCGATATCCGGCTGACGCTCGCTGATGCCGGGACTGAGCGCCAAAATATCGAAACCGTTGGAGAGCGCATCTTTCAGACGACCCGTATAAAACACTAGCCCTTCAAACATCTTACCGATTTGCGACACGCGCTCCGGTTTCAGCTCCGCATCATAAGCAGCAACCTCCGCGCCGTTTTTGCGCAGGTAGGCAATCATGGAAATACCCGTACCGCCGAGTCCGGCGACGAGGATTTTTTTGTTTTGGAAAGTCATTTTGGTTTTGTCCTAAATATTTAGACGACCTTGGGGTAAGAATTCAATATCCTTGCTGATTTAATTCTCGGTAAGCATCGCAACCTAACTGTTTTCCGTTATCACAAGCCTTACCAAACCACTCTTTGGCAACTTTTCGATTTGTAGAGACACCTTGTCCTTCTTCATACATCACACCCAAATTATATTGAGCTTCTGCCTGTCCCTGTTCTGCTGCCTTGCGATACCACTGCACTGCCTGTGCATCGTCTTGACGAACTCCTCGCCCTTGAACATACATCCCACCCAAATTATATTGGGCTTCTGCATCCCCTTGTTTTGCCGCCTTGCGATACCACTGCACCGCCTGTGTATCATCCTGACGGACTCCTTGCCCTTCCGCATACCTCACACCCAAACTATTTTGGGCATCGGCATGCCCTTGTTCTGCAGCCTTGCGAAACCAATGCTCTGCCTGTGTATCATCCTGACGGACTCCTTGCCCTCGATCATACATCCCTCCCAACGCATATTGGGCATCGGCATACCCTTGTTCTGCTGCCTTGCGAAACCAATGCTCTGCTTGTGTATCATCCTGACG
>JVVZ01000262.1:0-13844 GCA_001062585.1 Neisseria meningitidis | reverse complement strand
GTACTGTCTGCGGCTTCGTCGCTTTGTCCTGATTTAAATTTAATCCACTATAGTTTGAGACCGATTGGTTTTTTGTGTTCGGTGCTTAGAAAATTGATTGCTTGGAATATGTGTCGTGTTGTTAATCTATGATAGAGTCAATAAATACAAAAAAAGACCTTGTTTTAAACAAGGTCTTTTTTATCTGGTGGAGGTAAGCGGGATCGAACCGCTGACCTCTTGCATGCCATGCAAGCGCTCTACCAACTGAGCTATACCCCCGAAATTTGGTGGCGAATCAGGGACTCGAACCCCGGACACAAGGATTATGATTCCTCTGCTCTAACCGACTGAGCTAATTCGCCGTTTCGTGAAGTCGCTATTATATGTTGTTTTGAGTTTTTGGCAAGTTTTATTTTGTACTTTATGTTTTGTTTTTGTTTTTTAATGGAATAAAACATGGATGAGGTCGTCTGAAACGGTGTTTCAGACGGCCTGTGTGTTTGGAGGATGGTTTGAGGTGGGGGATTTCAAAGTTTGTGGCAGATGTCGCCGAAGCGGAAACCTGTCCAGTCGATGCCGATGTTTTTACCAAAGGCGATGACTTTGAAGAGTTCCCCCATTTCGTGCTGGTCGGTCAGTTTTTGTACGGAGGTGCTGGTACGGAGGTAGTCTGCCGTGCCTGGAGGGGCGGTTTGTGCCAATAGGTCGATAATGCCTAGGTTGAATAGGAAATGGGACTGGGGCAGGTAGCCGATGAGGTCTAGCCCGCCGTCGGTGCCTGCTTGGGCAATATCGGTAAAGTTGACGTGTGCGGTCAGATCAGTCAGACCGATATGGAAAAACGGGTCGTGAACGGTGTGGTGGCGGTAGTGGGCGATGAGCGTGCCTTCGTCGCGTTGCGGGTGGTAATACTGGGCGGCGTCAAAACCGTAGTCGATAAATATCATGCCGCCACGCGTGATTTTCTGCGCGAGGGTGAGAATAAAGGCGTATTGGGCGGGGTGTAGCTCGCTGGTGTAGGGGTGTTCGGTTTCGGGAAAGTAGGTGGCGGCTAAACGGAGGAGGTCGGGTTGTTTCAAAGATTGCGGGCTTTGTTCAAGCTGTCCGTCTAGGTTGATGGAGACGCCGATGTGTTGGAAGGTGTTTTGGGTGCGGCGGATGATTTCGACAGGCATGGCATCGAGGACTTCGTTGCCGATGATGATGCCGTCGAAGGATTCGGGCAGTTCGGTCAGGTGGATGACTTTTTGTGCCAGTTGCGGAGTGGTGTGTTCGGCGATGAATTGACGTTGGCGTTCGGCAAGCTCGGGGGAGAGTTCGATGATGTAGTAATGCTTGAGGTCGTCTGAAAGGCTTTTCAATAGGGTGACGGCGAGATGTCCTGTACCTGCGCCGAATTCGTAGATGTTGCCGGCGGTTTGCGGGAGTAGTTCGGTAAGTTGTCGGGCGAGGGTTTGTCCGAATAATGGGGTGAGGGTGGGGGCGGTGATGAAATCGCCGTCTGTGCCGATTTTGTGGCTGCCTCCGGTGTAGTAGCCGTATTCGGGTGTGTAGAGTGCAAGCTCCATAAATCGTGAGAAAGGAATCCAGTTATTTTGGGCTTTTATTTCCTGTTTGATGATTTCAAATAGTTTGGAACTTGAGGCTTGCGCGGCAGGGGAGGGGAGGGGGAGGTGTGCCTTCATAATTGTTAGATAATGTAAAATTTATGAATTTATTTGTCTATTATAACGTGAACGGGAAAGGGGCGTTTTTTCATTTTTTTATACCATATGTTGTGTCTAAATAATATTTTTAATACTACATATTGTGTTTTTAAAAACCAAATCGGGTAAAATGGGTGGTTCGGCTTGTTTGCTTGTTTGGTTAAAATACTGTTTTTTAATGATTTTGTTGTTGCATATGTACTGGGATTTTAGAGTAAGGCGATTTGACCGAGGCGTTAAAATTTTTTATAGTGTGGGCTAGTGGGGCGATGTGGGTAAAAGTGTCTGCATTGCCCAAAAAATTCCGATTTAAACCGATTAGGATGAAATTGTGTTTGGTGGCGCTCACGAATTGAGTATTGACAGCAAAGGGCGGTTGGCAATTCCTGCCAAGTTCCGCGATATTTTGCTGCGCCATTATACGCCGTCGATTGTGGTTACCTTGGATTCCCGTCAAAAATTGCTGATGTATCCGGAGGCTGAATGGGCAAAGGTTGCCGAGCAGCTTTTGCACCTGAAAACGGCAGGAAATCCGATGTTGCAGCGTTATCAAAATCTGCTGCTGCATAATGCGGATACGCTGGAATGGGACAGCGCCGGCCGCGTACTGATTCCTGCCAATCTGCGCAAACGGGTGGATTTTGAAAAAGACGTTACCTTGGTCGGTCGCGCCAACCGTTTGGAATTGTGGGGCCGTGATCAATGGGAAGCTGAAATGACTCAGGCTTTGGATGATGATCCTGAAGAGTTGGCATTCCAATTAAGTCAGACGGATTTGCAATTGTGAGTAATGCTGAATATCAACATATCACCGTTTTGTTAAATGAGGCGGTTGATGCTCTGGCGGTTCGTGAAGACGGTATTTATGTAGATGGGACGTTCGGCAGGGGAGGGCACTCCCGATTGATTTTGTCCCGTCTGGGCAGTCAAGGTCGTCTGATTGTGTTTGATAAAGACCCGCAAGCGATTGAAGCTGCGCAAAAGCTGGCCGAGCAGGATGGGCGAGTTACGGTAGTCCATGACGGGTTTTCCAGTTTTCAGACGACCCTGGATAAGCTGGGTATTGAAGGAATAGATGGTGCGTTGTTTGATTTGGGGATTTCGTCCCCGCAGATAGATGACGGCGCACGGGGTTTCAGTTTCCGTTTTGATGCACCTTTGGATATGCGCATGGATCCGACGCGGGGAATGTCCGCTGCAGAATGGATTGCAACAGCATCAGAACAGGATTTGCACGAGGTTATCAAGAATTATGGTGAAGAGCGGTTTAGTCGCCAGATTGCGCGCGCCATTGTTGCGCAACGGACAGAAAGTCCGATCGATACAACCCGCAAGCTGGCGCAGCTCGTGGCGCAAAACGTCCGTACTCGTGAGCGGGGGCAAGACCCTGCGACGCGCACCTTCCAGGCAGTTCGCATCTTTATTAACCGCGAGCTCGAAGAGGTAGAGGCGGTTCTGCCGCAAGTGATGGGTCGTCTGAAACAAGGCGGGCGTTTGGCGGTTATCGCGTTCCATTCGCTTGAAGACCGCATCGTGAAACAGTTTGTCAAAAAATATTCGCAACATCCTCCTTTGCCGCGCTGGGCGGCAGTAAAAGAAGCGGATTTGCCTCTGCCGCCGTTAAAGGCGGTGGGAAAGGCGATAAAGCCGGGTGTTGAGGAAACCGCCTCCAATCCGCGGGCGCGCAGCGCAGTTTTACGCGTGGCAGAGCGGACGGGCGGTGAGATTGCAGAATAAGCATTATGTGGGGCAGGTGTCCTCGGAACAAACAGATTGAGGTCGTCTGAAAACAATGAATAAATTAAATATCCTTTTGTTGGTCTTGGTATCGGTATCTGCTTTTGCGGTAGTCACTGTGCAAGACCAATCGCGTTTGCACTTCATCGCTTTGGATAAAGCGCAAAAGCAGGAAATCAAGCTTGATCAGGACTATGCACGCTTGAAATTGGATCAGGCGCGGCTGGCGAACCACAAGCTGATTAAGGTGGCGGCTGAGAAGCAGCGCCTCAAACCGCCCGGCGCGGATAATACCGTGATGGTGGAACGAAAAAAATAATATAGCCGGCTTATCCGGCACTGCAAATTGGTGCCGTTAGATAAAGACACGGTTCGGGTGATTATGAATTGAGATGTTAAGATGTTGATTAAAAACGAATATAAACCGAGCATGCTGCCCAAGACAGCCAAAGCTAAAAAACCCATCACCAGTGATGGGCGGATTTCTTTGGTGTTGTGGCTGATTGCGGCTGCGTTTGTCGGACTGCTGGCTCGCGGCATCTATTTGCAAACCACGCAGCATGAATTTTTGAAAAATCAGGGCGATCAGCGTTTTGTCCGTACCCTGACTTTACCTGCGTCGCGCGGCATGATTACGGACCGTAACGGTGCGACTTTGGCGTTGAGTGCACCGACTGAATCCTTGTATGCCATGCCTTCCGGTATGGAAGAAATGCCGACTGCCGAACAGATGGCTAAGTTGGCGGCTATTGTTGAGCTGCCTGTTGAGGCGTTGCAGGAAAAATTGGCGAAAAAAGATAAAGATTTTATTTATCTGAAGCGCCAACTCAGCCAAGAAAAAGCGGAAGAAATTAAAGCTTTGGGCATTAAAGGCTTGGCATTCCAAAAAGAACTGAAACGCCATTATCCGATGGGTAACCTGTTCGCACACGTTATCGGTTTTACCAATATCGACGGCAAAGGTCAGGAAGGCTTGGAATTGTCGCGAGAAGACAGTCTGCATGGTGCGGACGGCGCGAAAGTGGTTTTGCGCGACAATAAAGGCAATATCGTCGATAGTTTGGATTCTCCGCGCAACAGCGATCCGAAAAACGGGCAGGACATGGTTTTGTCTTTGGATCAACGTATTCAAACGCTTGCCTATGATGAGCTGAATAAAGCAGTGGCTTATCACAAAGCCAAAGCAGGTACGGTTGTGGTATTGGATGCACAAACCGGCGAAATCTTGGCTTTGGTCAACAGCCCTGCCTATGATCCCAACCAACCGGGCAGCGCCGATAGCGAACAACGCCGCAATCGCGCCGTTACCGATATGATTGAGCCGGGTTCCGCGATGAAGCCGTTTACAATTGCTAAAGCACTGGATTCCGGCAAAGTCGGTGTGGCTGATCGTTTTAACACCATGCCTTATAAAATTGGTCCCGCTACCGTACGCGATACCCATGTGTATCCTACTTTGGATGTGCGCGGCATTATGCAAAAATCTTCCAACGTCGGCACCAGTAAACTGTCTGCAAAATTCACGCCTAAAGAAATGTATGATTTTTATCATGATTTGGGTGTGGGCGTGCGGATGCACTCCGGTTTCCCAGGTGAGACGGCCGGTCTTTTGAGAAGCTGGCGCAGATGGCAGCCGATTGAACAGGCAACCATGTCTTTCGGTTACGGCTTGCAGTTGAGCCTGCTGCAATTGGCGCGTGCTTATACCATGTTGACACACGACGGCGAATTGTTGCCGGTCAGCTTTGAGAAACAGGCGGTTGCGCCAAAAGGCAAACGCGTCATTAAAGCTTCGACCGCGCGTGAAGTGCGTGATTTGATGGTTTCTGTAACCGAGCCCGGCGGTACGGGTACGGCGGGTGCGGTAGATGGTTTCGACGTCGGCGCGAAAACCGGTACAGCGCGTAAGTTGGTCAACGGACGTTACGTTGATAACAAACACGTCGCAACTTTCATCGGTTTTGCTCCTGCCAAAAATCCCCGTGTGATTGTGGCGGTAACCATCGACGAACCGACTGCAAACGGTTACTACGGTGGCGTAGTGGCAGGTCCGGTCTTCAAACAAGTCATGGGCGGCAGCCTGAATATCTTGGGCGTTTCCCCTACCAAGCCTCTGACCAATGTTGCAGCCGTTAAAACACCGTCTTAATCCGAGTATCAACGAGATTATTTTATGTTCAGCAAGTTAACCCCTTTAGCTGAAACCAACATTCCGCCTCTGCTGTGTGCAAACGCAGCAGGGCGTTTGTTGCATTCAGACAGCCGTCAAATTAAACAAGGTGATATTTTCGTTGCCTGTCAGGGCGAATATACGGACGGCCGCAGTTATATCCCCGCCGCCATTGCCAACGGCGCGGCTTTTGTTTTTTGGGACGACGACGGCAAATTTGCGTGGAATCCCGAATGGAAAGTCCCCAATCAAGGCATCAAAGATTTGAAACACCGTGCCGGCATGTTGGCGGCGCAAGTTTACGGCAACGTTTCAGACGACCTCAAAGTCTGGGGCGTAACCGGCACCAACGGCAAAACCTCCATCACACAATGGCTGGCGCAAGCCGCCGATTTGTTGGGCGAAAAAACTGCCATCATCGGCACGGTCGGCAATGGCTTTTGGGGCGCATTGGAAGAAACCACGCACACCACCCCCGCCCCCGTCGATGTCCAAACCCTGCTCTACCGCTTCCGTCAACAGGGCGCAACAGCCGCCGCGATGGAAGTCTCCAGCCACGGCCTTGATCAGTCGCGCGTCAACGGCGTGCCATTCCGCAGCGCAATTTTCACCAACCTCACCCGAGACCATCTCGACTATCACGGCACGATGGAAGCCTACGGTGCCATCAAGTCGCGCCTGTTTTACTGGCACAGCTTGAAACACGCCGTCATCAACGTAGATGACGAATACGGCGTGGAACTCGCAGGTCGTCTGAAAAAAGACTGTCCCGATTTGGCCGTTTACAGCTATGGCTTCAGCGAACACGCCGACATCCGCATTGTTCATTTCACCGCCTCTTCAGACGGCATGGAAGCCGTATTTCAAACCTCGTGGGGCGAAGGCCGTTGCCGCACGCGCCTGCTCGGACGGTTCAACGCGCAAAACCTCGCCGCCTGCATCGCCTTGCTTTGTGCCAACGGCTATCCGCTTGATAAAGTATTGGATGTGCTGGCAAAAATCCGTCCCGCCTCAGGCCGCATGGACTGCATCATGAACAGCGACAAGCCCTTGGTTGTTGTCGATTATGCACACACGCCCGATGCATTGGAAAAAGCACTCTCCACCTTGCAGGAAATCAAACCACAGGGTGCGGCTTTGTGGTGCGTATTCGGCTGCGGCGGCAACCGCGACCGCGGCAAACGTCCGCTGATGGGCGCAGCAGCCGTACAGGGCGCAGATAAAGTCGTCGTAACCAGCGACAACCCGCGTTTGGAAAATCCGCAAGACATCATCAACGACATCCTGCCTGCCGTGCCCGCGCCCGAATGCGTCGAAGCCGACCGTGCCGTAGCTATCCGTTACGCAGTCGAACGTGCTGCTTCAAGCGACATCATCCTGATTGCCGGTAAAGGACATGAAAACTATCAGGATGTACAAGGCGTGAAGCACCATTTCTCCGATTTTGAAATCGCAGAAAAAGCATTGGCAGAACTCAGGTAAAAATATTTTCCAGATAATTCCTTAAGGCCATTGGCAAATAGGAAATTACACATTACTCCATCTCACTTTTAATAGGCAAAAATATGCAACGTTATACTCCTTTATTCAATGCCTTGCTTGCAGCCGTCCCTTACTTAACCCGTGAAGATTTACCCAAAGCTCCTCCGGCTGAAGATGAGGATTTGGTATGTCATTGGTTATTTAAGCATTTAGGTTGGTATCACGAATCAGGTGAATGGCATTATGCTGATCATCAATTTATGGAGTATATGGAGTGGAAAGAACCGCATTTAAAATTAGGGAAGTTTTATCCTATACAAAAGCTAGGCATTGAAATAGATGCGACAGGAATTGATGACGAAGTATGCAAACGTACATTAGCAGAATTTTGCGCTCACGAAGGTATTCCCGTGCCGGATGATCAAGGTGAATTGGAAGATCTTTTTGAGAGTGAAGAGATGGAAATGTTTGCAATGTTCAATGATAGTAACTATGTCTTAGAGGCTTACGATGCATTACTTAAGCCTCATGGGCTTCGGTTAATAGACATTGGTTATACCGAAAATGCCTTCCTACTGATGGTAAAAGATGATGAGGCAGTGGGAAATGTGGAGCAGGCACTGATCGATTTGGGATATGTCGATGTTGAAGAGTAATTTTTGAGTATATACAGACAGAGAGGAGTCACCTTAGGGCAGAGAAGTTTTGCTGTACTTCGTATTCGACTTATCGATTCCACTATAAATTTAACAACAATGTAATCAATTTTCAGACGGCCCGGCAGCCTTAAGGTCGTCTGAAAACGTTTATCCCCCACAAAATAAAAGCAACACAACCCACGCATTACGGCACGTCAGCCATTAAACCCATCACAGTTGTTTCAGACGACCCTGATTTGGAATTTTAAAGGTCGTCTGAAAAACAAGGAGACCGATTTGATGCTGAAAATGCCGACAAAAACCCTTTTAATCAGTGCAGCCATGATTTTATTTGCGGGCTGTACCACCAAACAACTGCCGCGCCCGAACGCCGAGATTGCCGAACTGAGGGCGAAAGAACCGCCGGCGGCGCAAAGTCTGCCCAATCCTGTTAAAGGCAAGCGTTTTGACGATACTTGGGGCGCGGCGCGCAGCCAGGGGCGCAGACATGAAGGTGTGGATATTTTCGCCAAGAAAAACACGCCGATACGCAGTACAACGCCCGGCATCGTCACCAAAATCGGGCGCAACCGATTGGGCGGCAAAGTCATCGGCATCCAAGGACCGGGCGCATGGCACTACTATGCCCACCTCAACAAATTCGCCAGCGTCCGCCTGTATGAACGTGTGAAAGAAGGACAGGTCATCGGCTATGTCGGCAAAACCGGCAACGCCAAAACCACCCCTGCCCATTTGCACTACGGCGTGTATCTGCCAAGTGGTGCGATTAATCCGTATCCGTTGATTGATCAGGACAAATAGGTCGTCTGAAAAAAGAGTGAAGAGATGAATGCAAAAAAATTGGTCAAGGCAACGAACATCATCGGTATGGTAGCAGTGACACTGCTGGTGTATTGGGTGTTCGCGTTGATATTGATCCAAGTCTTCGGACTCAAGGTGTTCCGTGAACACATTACAGAAATTTTCCTGATGAGTATTTTGGGGATTTTGGCTGTGATGGGCGGTACGTTGATGTTGAACATCATGTTGAATCTGACCCGTATTGCCGAGCGCGGGCAGGAAGAAGAAGTCCGTGGCGGCAGGAAAACCGTATATCTGCTGTTGGCGGTATTTCCTATTTTGGCGGCGTTGCTGTTCGGTGGCAATTACCTGACTATTCGGCAAAAACGCGACATCTTAACCCAATCGTCAGAGCGCATCGTCAAAGACAATCCTGCTCAACTAGATGCATTGGCCGATTACCGTTTCGATTTGGCGTATATTAAAAAATCGTCAGAAATCCTTGATTTGATGGCTAAAGATGATTTGTCGTTCAAATCTGCCATGATTATCGTGCAGGATAAGATCGACAACAAACCGGTTTATCTGGCTTTTTCAGCCGATTCCCGCCTTAACGTGGGTGGCGAAGCTGTACCTGCCGCCAGTCAAAATGAAGCTGTACCTGCTGCCAATCAAAATGTAGAAGGTAATGATAATTTTGTCATGGATCGAAATGGTGAGAAAGTGATGGTCAAGAAAATGGACTATGTCTATTCTCCGAATTTGAAGGAGCGCGAATACCTGCAAAAAGTATTTGCCGGACAAACTCAGGAAATGCGCTATGAAGCGGAAGACGGTCATTACAGCCTCTGCCATCCTTACCGTAAAAACGGTAAAACCATCGTATTGTGTTTCTCCGATTATCAGGAGTACGGAAAAATTGGTAGCTGAGTGTTAAAAAACTGTCTGAAAAAAACAAACGAAAGAAACCATGAAACCATTAGACCTAAATTTCATCTGCCAAACCCTCAACCTTCCGACGCCGTCTGAAAACAAACCTGTTTCGCGCATCGTAACCGACAGCCGCGACATCCGTGCGGGCGATGTGTTTTTTGCTTTGGCGGGCGAGCGGTTTGACGCGCATGATTTTGTTAAAGACGTATTGGCTGCGGGTGCGGCGGCGGTTGTGGTTTCGCGCGAAGATTGCGCTGCTTTGGATGGCGCGTTGAAAGTCGATGACACGCTTGCCGCGTTGCAAACGCTGGCGAAGGCGTGGCGCGATAATGTGAACCCGTTTGTGTTCGGCATTACCGGCTCAGGCGGTAAGACGACGGTGAAGGAGATGCTGGCTGCGGTATTGCGCCGCCGTTTCGGCGATGATGCCGTGTTGGCGACGGCGGGCAACTTCAACAACCATATCGGGCTGCCGCTGACTTTGTTGAAATTAAACGAAAAACACCGTTATGCCGTGATCGAAATGGGCATGAACCATTTCGGCGAACTGGCGGTTTTGACGCAAATCGCCAAACCCGATGCCGCCTTGGTCAACAACGCCCTGCGCGCCCATGTCGGCTGCGGTTTTGACGGTACGCTCGATATTGCCAAGGCGAAAAGCGAGATTTATCAAGGCTTGGGCGAAGACGGATTGGCTTTGATTCCGTGCGAAGACGAACATGCCGCCGTGTTTCAGACGACCTCCCAAGGTCATCAGCAGCGGACTTTCGGCGTCGATAGCGGCGATGTCCATGCGGAAAATATTGTGCTGAAACCTTTGTCGTGCGAATTTGATTTGGTGTGCGGCGATGAGCGCGCCGCCGTGGTGCTGCCCGTTCCCGGCCGCCACAATGTCCACAACGCCGCCGCTGCCGCCGCGTTGGCTTTGGCTGCGGGTTTGAGTTTGGACGATGTGGCGGAAGGTTTGAAAGGTTTCAGCAATATCAAAGGTCGTCTGAACGTCAAGTCGGGCATCAAAGGTGCGACCCTGATTGACGATACTTACAACGCGAACCCCGACAGCATGAAAGCCGCAATTGACGTGTTGGCGCGTATGCCTGCGCCGCGTATTTTTGTGATGGGCGATATGGGCGAACTGGGCGAGGACGAGGCCGCCGCCATGCACGCCGAAGTCGGCGCGTACGCCCGCGACCAAGGCATCGAAGCGGCTTATTTTGTCGGCGACAACAGCGTCGAAGCGGCAGAAACGTTTGGCGCGGACGGTTTGTGGTTTGCCGCCAAAGACCCGTTGATTCAAGTGTTGAGCCACGATTTGCCCGAACGCGCCACCGTGTTGGTGAAAGGTTCGCGCTTTATGAAGATGGAAGAAGTGGTCGAGGTATTGACGGACAAAGAGGCCGTCTGAAAATGAAAAGCCTTATTGCTGATTGGTGCGAAATTATCCGATTTGCGTGATTGAGAAAGACGCGAACGCCGCCACTCAATAATGCTGCCATCTTTCTAAACAACGGAAACGGGTTCGCTAGAAACCTGCATTGAGAGTGAACTTCAGCAGGCACTGACTGTCATAAGCAGCTTGATACTCAACAAAGGTCGTCTGAAACTTTTTCAGACGACCCAAAAACCAAAATTTAAAACGGGCGATAAGCCCAATGTAACAACAAAAACAAAAGGAAGCCCCATGTTTTTATGGCTTGCACATTTCAGTAACTGGTTGACCGGTCTGAATGTCTTTCAATACACCACATTCCGCGCCGTCATGGCAGCTTTGACCGCCCTGGCGTTTTCCCTGCTGCTCGGTCCGTGGACCATCCGCAAACTGACGCAGTTGAAAGTCGGGCAGGCGGTACGCACCGACGGGCCGCAAACCCACCTCATCAAAAACGGTACGCCGACGATGGGCGGTTCGCTGATTCTGACCGCTATTACCGTATCCACGCTGTTGTGGGGCAACTGGGCAAACCCGTATATTTGGATTCTCTTGGGCGTATTGCTCGCCACGGGCGCGCTCGGGTTTTACGACGACTGGCGCAAAGTCGTCTATAAAGACCCCAACGGTGTTTCCGCCAAATTCAAAATGGTGTGGCAATCGAGCGTCGCCATTGTTGCCGCGCTTGCCCTGTTCTTCCTTGCTGAAAACTCCTCCAACAACATCCTCATCGTTCCCTTCTTCAAACAAGTCGCTTTGCCGCTGGGCGTGGTCGGCTTCGTCGTCCTGACCTATCTGACCATCGTCGGCACTTCCAACGCCGTCAACCTCACCGACGGCCTTGACGGCCTTGCCGCCTTCCCCGTCGTCCTCGTTGCCGCCGGCCTCGCCATCTTCGCCTACGCCAGCGGACACTCGCAATTCGCCCAATACCTGCAACTGCCTTATGTCGCAGGCGCGAACGAAGTTGTGATTTTCTGTACCGCCATGTGCGGCGCGTGTCTCGGATTCTTGTGGTTCAACGCCTATCCCGCGCAAGTCTTCATGGGCGACGTCGGCGCGCTGGCATTGGGGGCGGCACTCGGTACCGTTGCCGTCATCGTCCGCCAAGAGTTCGTCCTCGTCATTATGGGCGGTCTGTTTGTCGTTGAGGCCGTGTCCGTTATGCTTCAGGTCGGCTGGTATAAGAAAACCAAAAAACGCATCTTCCTGATGGCGCCCATCCACCACCACTACGAACAAAAAGGCTGGAAAGAAACCCAAGTCGTCGTCCGTTTTTGGATTATTACCATCGTCTTGGTGTTAATCGGATTGAGTACGCTGAAAATCCGCTAAGTCGCTTTCCTTTTCCCGACGTTCACATTTTCAGACGACCTGATGAGATTCATCGGGTCGTCTGAATTTTTAAGAGGGCAGGGCAGATGAATTGCCGTCACATATTCTTGCGATGTTGGGACAATGGTGCGTCAAACCCGCCACATTCATTTTCAGACGACCCCTCACCATATCAAGCTGATATAATCCCCGCCAATCATATTTACACGGAGTCATCATGCAGTTCTCGGCATTCGGCGAAAAATTCACGCAACACAGTGGCATCCTGCAACTTATGGACGACCTCGGCGACGCGCTCAAAAGCGACAAGCCCGTCAACATGCTCGGCGGCGGCAATCCTGCGCGAATTGCCGAAGTCAATGCCGTGTTCGCCGACGTATTTTCCAAACTGGCGGCGGAACACGCCGTCGAGAACATCGGCAATTACTCCAATCCCCAAGGCGATGCTGCGCTGATTGACGCGCTGACCGCCTTCCTCAACCGCGAATACGGCTGGAACCTGACCGCCGACAATATCGCGCTGACCAACGGTTCGCAGAACGCGTTTTTCTATCTTTTCAACCTCTTCGGCGGCAAATTTAAGGTTTCAGACGACCTTTCCGTAGAGAAAGCCATCCTGCTGCCGCTCGCGCCCGAGTACATCGGCTATGCCGACGTGCATGTTGAAGGGCAGCACTTTGTTTCCGTCAAACCAAAAATCGAAGCTGTCGAACACGAAGGCGAAGCAGGCTTCTTCAAATACCGCGTGGACTTTGACGCACTGGAAAGCCTGCCCGAACTCAAAGCGGGCAAAATCGGCGCGATTTGCTGTTCGCGCCCGACCAACCCGACCGGCAACGTGCTGACCGACGGCGAAATGGCGCGGCTGGACGCTTTGGCGCAAAAATACGGCATTCCGCTGATTATCGACAACGCCTACGGAATGCCGTTCCCCAACATCATTTACAGCGACGTGATGCTGAATTGGCACGAAAACATCATCCTCTGCTTCAGCCTTTCCAAAGTCGGCTTACCGGGCGTGCGCACCGGCATCATCGTCGCCGCGCCCGAAGTCGTCAAAGCCGTCAGCAGCCTGAACGCGATTGTGAACCTGTCGCCCACCCGCTTCGGCGCGGCCATCGCAACGCCGCTGTTGCAGGACGGCCGTCTGAAACAGCTTTCAGACGACGTCATCCGGCCGTTTTACCGCAATCAGGCGCAAACTGCCGTCTCGCTGCTCAAGCGCGAGCTGGGCGCGTATCCGCTGAAAATCCATAAGCCCGAAGGCGCGATTTTCCTGTGGCTCTGGTTTGAAAACCTGCCCGTTTCGTCGCAAACCCTGTACGAAATGCTCAAAGCCGAAGGCACGCTGATTATTCCGGGCGAACATTTCTTCGTCGGCATCGACACGCAGGATTACCCGCACGCCTGCGAGTGCATCCGCATGAGCATCGCCCAGGACGCGGAAACGCTGGAAAAAGGCATCGCCGCCATCGGCAGGGTGGTGCGCGGTTTGTATGACGCGGCGTAAACGGTAAAGTTGACAGCCATTCAGTCAAAAGGTCGTCTGAAAACAGTTTCAGACGACCTTTTATCATTTATAGTGAATTAACTTTAAACCAGTACGGCGTTGCCTCGCCTTGCCGTACTAT
>JVVZ01000261.1:0-1371 GCA_001062585.1 Neisseria meningitidis | reverse complement strand
CTATTATCTGAAACAGCGCGAAATCCAAGCCGCGCAAGCGGATTTGGCGCTGCTTTCCATTCAGTCCACCCCGTCGCCGTCTTTGAAAAACGGCATAGATGCCTTGTGGCTGCTGGAATTTCGCACAAAAAATGATGCCGATCGCGCCGACTTGATGAAGCGTTTCGGAAGCGACATTAGATATCATCAAGATGTCCTCAAGCAGAATCAGGAATTGCAAGGCAGGCGGATTGCTGAATTGAATCTCTATAACGAATCATTGGGGTGTAGCGAAAGGATGGCGGAGTGTCTGAATGCTATCCGCGCAGATTTGCCGAAATACAAAGCCGAAGTGGAAAAAAATGCTGCATTATTGGCGAATATGGATGGACTTGCCGACTACGATATCTTTGTTCCTAGAGAATGGTCGGGTGACGATGATTCACTTACGATTCCGTTTGCAAAATTTCCATGGGTGGCGGCATATGGCAGCAAAGCCGCAGCCGTTGATTGGGCGGCGGGAAAGGAGAACGAAGCATGGCAGCGCGTCTGTCGTAACATTAAAATCGGTCGGAACATGCTGCATCATGCTCCGGGTATGATTTACGTTGAGACGGGTACCGAAGCCATCCGCAGGAATACTGATCTTGCCGCGCAAATGCTGTACGAAAAACCCGAATGGGCAAACCGCCTTCCCGCCGAATGCGATGGAATGTTTGAGCCCTTGACGGCGAAAGAACAAAGTATCTGTTCGGCTATAAGCAGTGAGTTCCGAGTGATCGGCAATGACATGCGTAAAAGGGAAAATGGGCCGTTTGATTTAATACAAGGCCAATTTCGCGAGTTGATAAATTCAGGTATGGGGACAGAGGATATCAGATCGATTATCCCCTTAATTCGACCTAATCTCGATTCGACACACACACAAGCGCTTTACGCTCCGCATTTTGCTACCTTCTGCAAACCGGAAACCACAGTTACCCTGGATGCTGACAGAAAAATGCAATCGGAGCTGTTGCCGAGACCGGGTTCTTTTAAACATAAATGGGCATGTGTCGACAATAGTGTAGGTTGCTTACAGGCAGCAATTATGGTTCCGGATTACGTCGATTACGTCCATGACCTGCAAGATACCGCCATGCAGCAACGTGCATTCCAAGCTGCTTTAGAGTTATACCGATTACCTGCCGGTAAACGCCGTGCTGCTTTAGAAAGCGTTTTGGCAAAACACTCCAGCCCTTCCCGTGAATTGCGCTGGAACGAAGAACAGAAGGCTTTAAATTTTGAAATCTATCAGCAAAATGCCTCACCGATGCCGCTTAAATTGAATTTGGAAAATTGATATAGTGGATTAAAATAAAAATGAGACAAGGCGGCAACGCCCGCCGTGTA
>JVVZ01000260.1:0-6402 GCA_001062585.1 Neisseria meningitidis | reverse complement strand
GAAGCACCAAGTGAATCGGTTCCGTACTATCTGTACTGTCTGCGGCTTCGTCACTTTGTCCTGATTTAAATTTAATCCACTATATCTTTTAGGAGGGCGAACGGCTGCAAAAAAACGCACCTTGTTTAAAGGTGCGTTTTTGATGGGATATATGGCGTTTTTTGAACAAATCAGAATTTAGCGCCTGATTGGTTTGCCATGTAGTCGACCGCTGCTTTGACTTCATCGTCGCTCAGGCCGGCGTTGCCACCTTTTGCAGGCATGGCGTTGAAGCCTTCGAGAGCGTGTTTGTGCAGGGTTTCTTTACCTTGTTTGATGCGTGAAGCCCATTCGTCTTTTTTACCTATGCCGGGAATGCCGGGGACTGCGCCGCCGTGACATGCCTGACAGGTTGCTTCGAAAACTTTTTTACCGTCTGCGCCGGAGGCTGCAGGAGCGGCAGCGCCTTTGTCTTCGGCTTTAGGTGCATCGGCTGCGGGGGCGGAGCCGGCAGCGGCCGGTGCGGAGGCGGCTGCATTGCCTGAAGCGGCTTGATCGGCAGGTGCTGCGGCATCCGGATCAGGGAAGGTACCGCCGCTCTTGTTCGCCATGTAAGTGATGACGCGTTTGAGTTCTTGGTCGGTCAAATCGGCTGCGCCGCCTTTCGCAGGCATGGCGTTAAAGCCGTTCAGAGCGTGTTGGAAAAGGGTATCGAAGCCTTGTGCGATACGGGGAGCCCATTCGCCGTTATTTTCGATTTTCGGTGCGTTGGGGACGGATTTGTCTGCGCCGTGACACTGGATACAGATTTTGTTGAAAATCTGATCGCCTTTGCGTTCGCCTACCGGAATGCCGTCTCCCAAGGTAAGCTGTCCTACGGGCTGGATGCGGGTTTGGGTAGCAGTTTCGGAAGATTGGGCAACGTCTGCATACGAGCCGCTGCCCGCCAATTTGATGAGGAAGTAAATGACTGCAATGGCAATAACGATACCGCTCACAAGGGTAAACAATGCAGAGCCTTGGGCTTTGGAGTCGCGGAGTTGTTTCATTTGGTAGGCCTCGCCGTTAGGTTAGGTTGTGCTTTGAGTTATAGTTTGGTGTGTTAAACGCAGTTAACAATATTTTGCTGGATTATACTGAATTCACAAGGGCTTTCCAATCGCTCTTGTGGAAAATATACGCAAAGGCGGCGGTTTTTTGCCGCCTGTTAAGGGGTGGGTTGTGTATGTTGTTGATTATTTTATGGGATTTTTCTTCAAATTTGTCTTGTTTGCGCCATCCTGCATAATAGGCTTTGCCAACAGGCGGGATTTGCGTTAATCTTACGCCTTCTTCGCACCCATAGCTCAGTTGGAAGAGTGTCAGTTTCCGAAGCTGGAGGTCACAGGTTCGATCCCTGTTGGGTGCGCCAATTATAGAGAGGCCGTCTGAAAGATGAAAATTTTTCGGGCGGCCTTTTGACTTACTTCAAATAAAACTACATCGGGTTTCAGACGACCTTTTACTTTTTGCGCTTTATTTCAGCACTTCGGCAAACGCATCGGCGACATAGGCGATATTCGATGCGTTCAGCCCGGCGACGCACATCCTGCCCGAATCCAGCAGATAAACGGCAAATTCGTCGCGCAGCCTGCGGACTTGTTCCACGCTCAATCCTGTGTAGCTGAACATGCCGCGCTGTTTGATGAAATAAGTGAAATCGCGGTCAGGGATTTGGACGGTCAATACGTCGTAAAGTTTCTGCCGCATGGCGCGGATTCGATCGCGCATGACATAGACTTCGTTTTGCCACAAGGCGTAAAGTTCGGGATTGTTCATCACATCGGCGGCGATATAGGCGCCGTGTGCGGGCGGGCTGGAGTAGATGCGGCGGACGGTAAATTTGAGTTGACCGAACACCAATTCCGCTTCTTCTTTATTCGGGCAAACCACGCTCAAGCCGCCGACGCGCTCGCCGTAGAGCGACAGGTTTTTCGAGAATGAATTGCTGACGAACAACGGCAATTCCATTTCCACCGCTTTGCGGATGGCGTAGGCATCGCTGTCCAAATCGCCGCCGAAGCCTTGGTAGGCGATGTCCATAAACGGAATCAGTTTGCGCGTTTTGATGATTTGCAACACTTCGTCCCATTGCTGTTCCGACATATCCACACCGGTCGGATTGTGGCAGCAGGGGTGCAGGATTAAGACGCTGTGTTCGGGCAGGGTGTTGAAAAACGCGGTCATCTCGTCGAATTTCACGCCGACGGTGGCGGGGTCGTAATAAGGATAAGTGCCGACCTCGAAACCTGCGCCTTCAAAAATACCGCGGTGGTTGTCCCAAGTCGGGTCGCTGACGTAGGTGCGCGCTGCGGGGAACCAGCGGTGCAGGAAGTCCGCTCCGACTTTGAGCGCGCCTGAGCCGCCCAAGGTTTGTACGGTAACGATGCGTCCTTGCGCAAGCGCGGGGTTGTCTTTGCCGAACAATAAATGCTGCACCGCGCTGCGGTAAGTGTTCAAACCTTCCATCGGCAGGTAGGGCGACGGCGCAGGCGTGGCGGCGCGGGCGGTTTCGGCACGGTTTACGGATTCCAATACGGGCATTTTGCCTTCGTTGTCGAAATAAATGCCTATGCTTAAATTGACTTTTTCAGGGCGCGGGTCGTTTTTGAAGGTTTCGACCAAACTCAAAATCGGGTCGCCGGGGTAGTATTCGACGTGTCGGTACATGATGCTTCCTTTGTCAGACGGATGGGGACGGAAAACCTGATTTTTGCATTAAACGGCAGGATTTGTAAAACAGGGTCGTCTGAAAGCTGCATGATGTTTTCAGACGACCTATAATTTCGTCTTCATTATTTTACGGAACACCATCATGACCACGCGCATCTGGCAGGCAGGCAGGTTTGAAATCGGTTTGAACAAGCCGAAAATCATGGGTATCGTCAACCTGACGCCCGATTCTTTTTCCGACGGCGGCGTATATTCGCAAAATGCCCAAACAGCCTTGGCACACGCCGAACGGCTTTTGAAAGAGGGCGCGGACATTCTCGACATCGGCGGCGAATCGACGCGGCCGGGTGCGGATTATGTTTCGCCTGAAGAAGAATGGGCGCGGGTTGAGCCTGTATTGGCGGAAGTGGCGGGGTGGGGCGTTCCCGTCAGTTTGGACACGCGCCGCACGGTGATTATGGAAAAAGCGCTGGCGCTCGGCGGCGTCGATATTATTAATGATATAGCGGCGTTGACCGATGAGGGCGCGGTTGAATTGCTGGCGCGTCAGGCGGACACGGGCATTTGCCTGATGCACATGCAGGGTTTGCCCGAAAACATGCAGATTAATCCGGAATATCAAGATGTGGTCGGCGAAGTGGCGCGGTATTTGAAAGAGAGGGCGGCGGAATGTATCGCGGCAGGCATCGCTCCGCAACGCATCACGCTTGACCCGGGTTTCGGTTTCGGTAAAAACCTGCAACACAATATCGCGCTGATGCGGCACTTGCCCGAATTGATGGCGGAAACGGGTTTTCCGCTGCTGATCGGCGTGTCGCGCAAACGCATGATAGGCGAGCTGACCGGCGAGGCGGACGTGGCGGAACGCGTACACGGCAGCGTGGCGGCGGCGCTGGCTTCTGTGGCGCGCGGTGCGCAAATCGTGCGCGTGCATGATGTGAAGGCGACGGCGGATGCGTTGAAGGTGTGGGATGCCTTAGGGATTACCGGCATTTACATTTAATAGCTTCTGTTTGGGAAGCAAAAAACCATCTGAAAAATGAAATGTCGGCAGCCCCTGAAGTGGTGATAAAGAGGTCGTCTGAAAACGAGTTGGACGGTTTCAGACGACCTGTTTGTTTAATCCGGTTAACTTGTTCCGTATTTTGATAAAATAAGAAACTATACCGCTCAGGCGCAATCTAATGACGCTAAACATAAATCCCAACAGTTTTGCATAAAACCCCCTATACTGCCCGTTATGACATTTACGGGTAACCCCATTCTAAAAACATCCTCACGGAGCAAACTCATGGCAAAAAAATATTTCGGCACGGACGGCGTGCGCGGCGAAGTCGGACAATTCCCGATTACCCCCGATTTCGTATTGAAACTCGGTTATGCGGCGGGGCAGGTGTTGGTGCAGCATGACGGCGGGCAGAAGCCGACTGTCCTTATCGGCAAAGATACGCGTATTTCCGGCTACATGCTTGAAGCCGCGCTGGTGGCTGGTTTTACCGCCGCGGGTGTCAACGTCATTCAAACCGGCCCGCTGCCTACGCCGGGTGTGGCTTATCTGACCCGTGCGCTGCGTTTGTCCGCCGGTGTGATGATTTCCGCGTCGCACAATGTATATTCCGACAACGGCATCAAATTCTTCGCTGAAGGCGGCGTGAAACTGAGCGATGAAATCGAGTTGGAAATCGAAGCCAAAATTGATGAGGAAATGAAAACCCAGCCGTCCGCCCGTCTCGGACGCGCCCGCCGCATCAACGGCGCGGACGACCGCTACATCGAATTCTGCAAATCCACCTTCCCCAGCCATTTGGATTTGCGCGGCCTGAAATTGGTGGTCGATACCGCGCATGGCGCAGGCTATGACGTTGCGCCCAAAGTGTTCCACGAACTCGGCGCGCAAGTCGTCAGCATCGGCGACGAACCGAACGGCTACAACATCAACGAAAAATGCGGCGCAACCCATCCCAAAGCCTTGCAGGCTGCCGTATTGCAAAACGAAGCCGACTACGGCATCGCGTTGGACGGCGACGGCGACCGCCTGATGATGGTCGACCGCAACGGCAAAGTGTACGACGGCGACAGCCTGATTTACGTCATTGCCAAAGCCCGCGCCCGCGAAGGCATCAACATCGGCGGCGTGGTCGGTACGGTCATGACCAATATGGCGATGGAAATTGCCCTGAAAGAGCAGGGCGTCGATTTCTGCCGAGCCAAAGTCGGCGACCGCTATGTGTTGGAACAACTGAACCAACGCGGCTGGCTCATCGGCGGCGAAGCCAGCGGCCATATTTTGTGTATGGACAAACACAACACCGGCGACGGTATCATCTCCGCGCTGCAAGTTTTGGCGGCGCTGCAAATCCTGAACCAAGACCTTGCCACCGTTTGCGCCGACTGGCAGCCGTATCCGCAAACCATGATCAACGTGCGCATTCAAAAAGGTCAGAAATGGCAGGAAGCCTCGAAAGATGTATTGGCTGAAGTAGAAAAAGAGCTCGAAGGCAAAGGCCGCGTCGTATTGCGCGCATCAGGTACCGAACCGGTCGTGCGCGTCATGGTCGAAGCGCGTCAGGCGGACTGGGCGAAAAAGGGCGCGGAACGCATCGCGGCAGCCATCACCGGCAAGCAGTAATGCCGTCAAAAAATCAATCAGGTTTTTAGCAAACCTTGGAACTGCCGTCGTTTCCACGCAAGCGGGAACGGCGGTACAGTGGATTGATTTTAAATCAGGGCAAGGCGGGGGAACGCCATGCCGGTTTAAGGTTAATCCATTGTGATTGTGTTTTTTAGGATTCGAGGTCGTCTGAAACACATCAATTCATATTGTTCACGCCTATTTTCATAACCTTCCTTGTTATTTCTTTCAGACGACCCTATCTTTGGTAAAATACGACATTCAGTTCAAATGAATTTTCCCTCCACATTACAACCGACGGATACGCCATGTTTGCCTTTTTAGAAGCCTTTTTTGTCCAATACGGCTACGCAGCCGTGTTTTTCGTTTTGGTCATCTGCGGCTTTGGCGTACCGATTCCCGAAGATTTGACGCTGGTGACAGGCGGTGTGATTTCCGGCTTGGGGTACACCAATTCGCATTGGATGGTTGTCGTCGGTATGCTCGGCGTGTTGGCGGGCGACGGATTTATGTTTGTCGCCGGACGCTTGTGGGGGCAGAAAATCCTTAAGTTCAAACCGATTGCCCGCGTGATGACGCCCAAGCGTTACGCGCAGGTGCAGGAAAAATTCGACAAATACGGCAACTGGGTATTGTTCGTCGCTCGCTTCCTGCCCGGTTTGCGTACCGCCGTTTTCGTGACTGCGGGCATCAGCCGCAAAGTTTCCTATACCCGTTTCATTCTGATGGACGGGCTTGCCGCATTGATTTCCGTGCCGGTTTGGATTTATTTGGGCGAATACGGTGCGAACAACATCGATTGGCTGATGGCAAAAATGCACAGCCTGCAATCCGGCATCTTTACTGTTTTGGGTATATTGGCAGTAGCGTTGGCATGGTTCTGGTGGAAAAAACGCCAACGCCTTCAGTTCTACCGTACCAAGTTGAGCGAAAAGCGGGCGCAGCGCAAAGCCGCCAAGGCAGCCAAAAAAGCCGCGCAAAGCGAACAATAAAATCAAGCCCCCCCCTGACAAGGTTGACGATATTCAATATAGTGGATTAACTTTAAACCAGTACGGCGTTGCCTCGCCTTAGCTCAA
>JVVZ01000259.1:0-22561 GCA_001062585.1 Neisseria meningitidis | reverse complement strand
TTCTTTTCCCGTCCTTATGACGGCGATCGTGAAAAATTTATCGTTACCACTTCTCCGGAAGAAGCCAGATATCTGTTAGGCGATGAATGGGATGAGTGGCAGGAAATTATAGATGCTCAACAATTCCCAGATTCGGATGATTTTGATTGGCACTACTTGATTGGTGCTAAATTAACTAATACCAATTGTCTGGGGGCTCTAGATAAGAATTTTCATGGGCAGATAAAAAACTCACAGATGAGGGAAGTGGAGCAAATTTTATTGAGGAAACAATGCTTTATGATATGGATATTTTATTGAATTGTTATGCCAATAACTACATGCCGGAGATTTGGAAAGATATACTATATGTTTACCAACATAACGGTCTCCCTTGCGACTGGAAAGGAGATTATCCGGAAGGGAAAATGATCGTTTTTTCTAATGAATATCCAACGAATAAAGGATGAGAGAATTATTTAGAACTTGGGTGATTAAAGCTTAATTCGGGTGCAGTTCCTTCGGCATCATTTCGTTTAATTAATTAGAAATATCAAAATGAATTTTAATAATTTTGAAGAGTTTGAATCTAAGTTAGATAACCTATATGATAATGAACAATACGACATAGCCGATAGAATCATGGAAAATCAGATAGATAATATTTGCAAACTATCTTCCTTGGAAGAAATTGATCAGTATCTATGGTTTTATGCTTCTGTCGCCGGAGATTGCGAATCTTTCGGTAGATTTCAGAAATTATGTAGAAAATTAGTGTCTTCAAACAAGATAAAATCGAGTGATTTAGCCAAATATGAAGAAAAATGTCCTGCTAATAGATGGTTTTAGTTAAGGATAGGTTGGCTTGAAAACCCAACATTTAAAAAGGTCGTCTGAAAAGTTTAAAATCCGTTTCAGACGACCTCTTAAAACAAACCCTGCTTACAAAGGAAATAACCGCATGAACCCCATCCGCCCCTTCTTAGACCATACTCCGCAAGTCCACGAGTCCTGCCTTATCGATGAAACTTCGGTCATCATCGGCGAAGTGTCGCTTGCCGAAGACGTATCCGTCTGGCCCTATGCCGTTTTGCGCGGCGACGTGAACAGCATCAGCATCGGCGCGCGCAGTAATGTGCAGGACGGCAGCGTTTTGCACGTTTCGCACAAAAACGCGGAAAAACCTGAAGGCTCGCCCCTTGTCATCGGTGAAGACGTTACCGTCGGACACAAAGTCATGCTGCACGGCTGCCGTATCGGCGACCGTGTTTTAATCGGTATGGGAACAATTATTCTGGACGATACTGTCGTCGAAAGCGACGTGATGATAGGCGCAGGCAGCTTGGTGCCGCCGCGCAAACGTTTGGAAAGCGGCTATCTTTATGTCGGCTCGCCCGTCAAACAAGTCCGCCCGCTGACCGACAAAGAAAAAGAGTTTTTGAAATATTCGTCCGCGCATTATGTGCGGCTGGCAGGACAGCACAAGCAATCAAAATAAGCCCTCTGCACTACCCTATCGCTATAATTGGTGGGGCTTTGCTGCCTGCTCCTGATTTTCAGATGACCCGTCCCGATACCGACCATGAACCCCGAAACCCTGCAAGATTTCCTACATACCCACATCCCTGCGACCGCCCTGCTCGAGCTAAGCGTCTTGGAAACCACAGCGGATCAGACCGTACTTTTCGCACCCCACGCCCCCAACCGCAATCATAAAAATACCGCCTTCGGCGGCAGTATTGCATTGGCGGCAACCGTCGGCGGCTGGGCAACTGTCTATCTCCATTGCCCCGAATCGGATGGCAATATCGTCATTCAAGAAGGCACTACCCGCTATCTGCGCCCTGCACGAGGCGATCTGACCATCATCACGCGCAGTCCGCCGGCTGAAGAGTGGCAAAAACTCAAAACCATGTTTGAGCGCCATAAAAAAGGAAAAATCACCCTGCAAACCGAAATCTATTCGGAAAACGAATTGGCTGCCGTCTTTGACGGACGGTTTGTCGTATTGGGATAAGGTATCGGCTGCTTCATAGACAAAGGTCGTCTGAACTTTTCAGACGACCTTTTTATATACAGCGGATATCTGTTCACACCCACAACCAAGCCCAAACGCTGCGCCCTTCGCCTTGCAGCAACACCAGCGTGCGGCAGGCGGAGGCTGTGTTCATACATTCCAACCCGATGCCGTGTGCGGCAAGTTCGGCGGCGATTTTCGGATGGAGGAACTGCTGCTTCTCCCCTGTGCCGATGATGATGACTTCGGGCAAATCATCTAAATCTGAGGTCGTCTGAAACAGGTCGGCGGCGGTCAGTTCGGACGGCGTTTGCACGTTCATTGCTTCGATTTTGCCGTTGCGCCAGATGATGGGCGCGGTGTAGGTTTTGCCGCCCGCTTCGATTGCGCCCGCCCGATAAGCGGTCAGGCTTAGGGTTTCATCGGTTTTGTTTTCTTCAATCAGCATTTTTCTTCCGTTTCCTTCTCGGCTTCATCCATCTATTGCAAACAGGCTTGCCGCCCTTTCACCGCGTTCCGTAAAAAAGGTGCAAAATCAGGCAATTTCAGGTAGGATGGGCGACTTTAGCCTGCGCCTTCCGCCCTTGCAAAATCAGCATTATATCAATCTGCGGCGGCGGTGCGTTTCGGGCTTTCTGAATTTCTGTTTTTACTTTTTGATTTAAGAGAATCGGCTCACAAGGAGGCACAATGAAGCCAGTAAACATCGGTCTTTTAGGTTTAGGTACGGTCGGCGGCGGTACGGCTGCCGTGTTGCAGGACAATGCGGCGGAAATCAGCCGCCGTTTGGGACGCGAAGTGCGCATCAGTGCCGTATGCGACTTGAGCGAAGAAAAAGCCCGCCAAATCTGTCCGTCCGCAGCCTTTGTCAAAGACCCGTTCGAACTGGTCGCGCGTGAAGACGTCGATGTCGTCGTCGAATTGTTCGGCGGTACCGGCATCGCCAAAGATGCGGTATTGAAAGCCATTGAAAACGGCAAACACATCGTTACCGCCAACAAAAAACTGCTCGCCGAATACGGCAACGAAATCTTCCCGCTGGCGGAAGAAAAAAACGTCATGGTGCAATTTGAAGCGGCTGTGGCGGGCGGCATCCCGATTATCAAAGCCCTGCGCGAAGGCCTCGCCGCCAACCGCATCCGCAGCATCGCCGGCATCATCAACGGCACCAGCAACTTCATCCTCTCCGAAATGCGCGAAAAAGGCAGCGCGTTTGCCGACGTATTGAAAGAAGCGCAAGCATTGGGCTACGCCGAAGCCGACCCGACCTTCGACATCGAAGGCAACGACGCAGGCCATAAAATCACCATCATGAGCGCGCTGGCATTCGGTACGCCGATGAACTTCCCCGCCTGCTACCTCGAAGGCATCAGCAAACTCGACAGCCGCGACATCAAATACGCCGAAGAACTCGGCTACCGCATCAAACTTCTGGGCATTACCCGCAAAACCGACAAAGGCATCGAATTGCGCGTCCATCCGACCCTGATTCCCGAAAGCCGCCTCTTGGCAAACGTCAACGGCGTGATGAACGCCGTACGCGTCAACGCCGATATGGTCGGCGAAACCTTATATTACGGCGCGGGCGCAGGCGCATTGCCGACTGCTTCCGCCGTGGTTGCCGACATCATAGACATCGCACGCCTGATTGAAGCGAATACCGACCACCGCGTACCGCATCTGGCGTTCCAACCCGCACAAGTCCAAGCGCAAACCATCCTGCCTATGGACGAAATCACCAGCAGCTACTACCTGCGCGTCCAAGCCAAAGACGAACCGGGCACGCTGGGACAAATCGCCGCGCTTTTGGCAAAAGAAAACGTGTCCATCGAAGCCTTAATCCAAAAAGGCGTGATCGACCAAACCACCGCCGAAATCGTGATTCTGACCCACAGCACGGTCGAGAAAAACGTCAAGCGCGCCATCGCCGCCATTGAAGCATTAAGCTGCGTGGAAAAACCAATCACCATGATCCGCATGGAAAGCCTGCATGACTGAGCCGAAAAACGAAATGTCCGCCGAAGAGCAAGCCGCGGCGCGTAAAAAAGCGAAAGCCAAAATCCGCACCATCCGCATTTGGGCGTGGGTCATTTTGGCGCTGCTCGCCGCCACCGCCCTACTCTCCCAATGCGCCATGTCCAAACCGCAGGCAAAGCAGAACATCTTTGAGTCTTGCGTGAAAAACATCCCCTTTGCCGAAAAATGGCAAAACGATTTGAAAGAAAGGGGCTTGGATTCAAACAACAGCAAACTCGCCACCGATTACTGCACCTGTATGTGGGACAAACCTTTGGACAAACTCTCCGAAGATCAAATCCGTTCATTGGGCAAACTCAGCCCGCAAGAGCAGCTCGACCTGCTCGGCGGCGCACAAGCGTTTGAAGATCGCGACAAGCAGTGTGTGGCAGGTTTGAAGGCGGAATAATCCGGTTTTAACATAGCAAAAAGGTCGTCTGAAAAAACTCCGTTTGTTTTTTTCAGACGACCTTTTTATTGATAAGGGATTCACTGCACATCAGGATGGAACAACAAAACTATGCTCGGACGATCGGTTTCTTCCCTTCCAACCATGCCTTCAGTTTTTCCTCATCCAAAAACCAATGGCAGATTTCTTCGTCACCATCCAATAACACGGGGACAAGCTCGTTATATTGTTCTTCTAAAACAGGGTCTTCATCGACATCGAAGATTTCCAACTCAAAACCGAATGCCTCTTGATACGGCTTGAGCTGTTCACGCATTTTGTGACAGAGACTGCAATATTCTCGAAACATCAGGGTCAGCTTCATGGCGGATGCTTTGCGGTGTGGTAAACGAAAAACGGATTGTAAGATAAAGGCTGCTGTCAATGCAAAGGTCGTCTGAAACCCTGATTGCGGTTTCAGACGACCTTTGATAATGCTTTAGATAAGATTAGGATTGCACATTGATACCGGCGGTAACTGTCGTTTGTGCACTGTTGGCATTCAGGAAGGAAGCCGCCAGTTCGCCGCAGCAGCCGCAGCAAGTGGCAACGCCCAATTGAGCCTGCAAATCGCTCATGGTACTCGCGCCTGCAGCGATGGTTTCTTTGATGTCGTGGTCGGTAATGGCGTTGCAAATGCAAACAAACATGATGTGCTCCGTGTTTTCTTTCGCTCAGTATTGATAGTGTGTTTTATTCTTAAACGTGAATATAAATAAAAACAGTTTGCATTGCAAGACCGGTTCGAACGGTTTTATTTGGTAATTTTCTATTGATTTTCCTTTTTCGATTGATTCAATAGATTGGAACCATATTCTAAAAACAACCAAGCCGCGCACGTCATAACATTTCACAACAAATAAAAAATACAGGCTGCGCAACGGCAAGCCTGTACTTTTTATCTTTTCATTTTGCAATACCGCTATTTCCCTTTCACATCAATTACCCACACTTCCGACTGTGAACCCAAGCGCAGCGGAATCCCCCAGAAACCGTAGCCGGACGTAACAAAAAAGTGTCTTCCGCCGATTTCCTCATAGCCGTAGGCAAGGCGGTAGAGCGTGCGCACGATCAGGTTTGCCGGCGCGATTTGACCGTTGTGAACATGACCGGAAACTTGAACGTCAATAGGCAGCTTGGCGTGCGCCTCGACTTCGGTCGGGCGGTGATCCATCAGCAAAACGGGCTGATCGGTATTGTGATTTTCCAGCAACTGCGCGACAGACGGACGGTCGTGGTCCAAATCGTCGTTGCGACCGACGAGCAGGAACGCATCGTGTTGCAACACTTGGTTGCCGAGCACGGTAATGCCTGCCGCTTCGAGGTCATGGCGGATGCGCGCGCTGTCGCCGAACATATCGTGATTGCCCAAAGTCGCGTAAACGCCCAACGGCGCTTTCAGACGACCCAGATGCGGCTGCATATTCTCTTTGCGGTAGGCATCGACGTTGTCGTCCATCAAATCGCCCGGCAACAGGATTAAATCGACTTTTTCGCGGTTCATGATGCCCACCAGCTTATCCAGTTGCCGCGCGCCAAACAAAATCCCCAAGTGCAGGTCGCTTGCCATGCCGATACGCAGCGGTTTGTCCATTTTCTTATCGATCACGACGGTCTGATGACGGACGACGGGCGTATAGGCGTTGTACATCCCCAAGCCGACCAAACCTAATACGAACAGCGGCGCAAACAACCGCAGGCTGCGCGACAGCGACCGGCTAGCCACAAATTTACGCAGCAGCAGAAACAGGACAAACGTCGCCAGTGCCGCATACATCACAAACAGCAGCAACACCATCCAAAACGCCATGATGCGGAACATAAAATGTCCCAATTCCAACAAAAGCCCTGCCAGCAGGCCGTTGGTTACGAAATACGACACCCCCATCAGCCAACGCCTGCCCGCCTTACTGACCACCGGCGCAAACAGCCATTGCAACGAACGCCCCAGTCCGAACGTGAAAAGCTGGAGCAATACAATCATAATCAAAAACATCGTGCCGAACATAAAGCGAACCTGTTGAAAATCAAAAAACAAACGGCGGATTCTATCATATCCGCCCTTTCAGACGAGGTCGTCTGAAAACCTTAAGTGCTATAATACCGCCTGAAAAATCCAATAAACTGAAAAGGAAACACAATGCCCCGCCCACAAACCGCCATCATCCCCGATCACGCCCAAGCCGGCATATTTATCGAAGCCGACATCCGCGACGGTCGCTACGATGACATCAAAACCGCCTGCCGAAGCTCGCTTGAAGCTTTGGCGAAGCTGAAAACCCGCTTTCCCGAAGATATTTTAGGCATGACCATCGCCTTCGGCAGCGACGCATGGAAAGCATTCGGACACGCAGAAGAAGGCAGCGAAATCAAACCCTTCCCCGTCATGGGCAACGGTCTTGCCCCCTCAACCCAACACGATATTTACATCCACATCCAAGCCTACCGCCAAAACGCCGCCTTCGCGCTCGCCCAATCCGTCTTTGCCGCGTTCGGCGACAGCATCAGCATCGCCACTGAGGAACACGGCTTACGCCTGTATGAAGACCGCGGATTGGACGGCTTTGTCGATGGCACTGAAAACCCGCAAGGCGATGAAAACGTCCGCGATGTCGCCATTATCCCCGAAGGCCGACCCGATGCCGGCGGCAGCTACGTCCTGTTGCAAAAATACCTGCACGACCTGAAAAAATGGGATGCCGTCCCCGTTGCCGAACAAGAAGCCAGCGTCGGCCGCAGCAAAGAAGCCAACGAAGAATTCAGCAAAGACGTCCGCCTGCCTGATTCGCATTTGGGCCGCGTCAACCTAAAAGAAAACGGCGTGGGTCTGAAAATCGTCCGCCGCAGCCTGCCCTTCGGCAAAATCAGCGGCGAACACGGCCTGATGTTTACCGCCTACTGCCACACCCTACACAACATCGAAGTACAGCTTTTACATATGTTCGGCGACGCCGACGGCAAAACCGACCTGCTGCTCAAGTATCTTTCCACCGCCGTGTCCGGCGCATATTACTACGCCCCTTCGGTCGAGCGTTTGCAGGATTTGTAAAACCGCATTGCCGATGTGAAATATTGAAGCCTTAAGGCGAAAGGTCGTCTGAAAACTTGAGATTCAGGTTTTCAGACGACCTTTTTCATGACGTTTGCAGGAAATTCAATTATTATCCCCACCAGATTTCAAAACTAATAATAAAAAGGGAAACAGTTTTGCTGAAATATTATGGATTGCCGTTTTGGGCAGTCGGCGTCATCGCCTCGTTCGCTTTGCCGTCCATACCGCATTGGGCTGCGTGGCTGGCGGCGGCATTGGTTTTGCTGTCGGCTTCGCGGCGGTTTGCGGTGGCGGGAATGATGCTGTGTGTCCTGCTCGGAGCGGCTTACGGCGTATTTCGGACGGAAGCGGCTTTGTCGGCGCAATGGCCGCTGAACGGGGCTTCGGAGTCGGTGTTGACGGTTGAAGTCGCGGATATGCCGCGCGGTGACGGGCGGCGGGTGCAGTTTGCGGCGAAAGCGTGGACGGAGGATGGGCGGCAGTTTGATTTATTACTGTCGGATTATCAGAAACGCGATTGGGCGGTGGGCAGCCGCTGGAAGGTGTCGGCACGGCTCAAGCCGGTTATCGGCGAAGTAAACCTACGCGGGTTGAACCGCGAGGCTTGGGCGTTGGCAAACGGTTTGGATGGCGCGGGTACGCTGGGCAAAGGCAGGAGCTTGGTTCGCGAGGGCGGCGGTGTCGGCTTGGCGGTGTGGCGCGATGCGGTCAGCCGCCGTTGGCAGGCTGTCGAGGCGGACAGCCCAGATTTTTCGGACGGTATCGGTCTGATGCGGGCTTTAAGCATAGGCGAACAATCGGCGTTGAGACCCGAATTGTGGCAGGCGTTCCGACCTTTGGGCTTGACGCACTTGGTCAGTATTTCGGGGCTGCACGTTACGATGGTGGCGGTGTTGGCGGGTTGGCTGGTCAAACTGATTTTCAGACGACTGCCTTGGATACCGGCAAAACCGCGCGTGTGGATTTTGGCGGGCGGCGCGGCAGGGGCTTTGTTTTATGCGCTGCTGGCGGGTTTTTCCGTGCCGACGCAGCGCAGCGTTTTGATGTTGGCGGCGTTTGCCTGGGCTTGGTGGCGCGGCAGTCTGTCTTCGGGCTGGACGGCGTGGTGGCAGGCTTTGGCGGTGGTGTTGCTGCTTGATCCGTTGGCGGTTTTGGGCGTCGGCACTTGGCTGTCGTTCGGCTTGGTTGCCGCCTTGATTTGGGCTTCGGCAGGTCGTCTGAAAGAACGCGGCTGGCGTTTGGCTGTACGCGGACAATGGGCGGCGACGGTATTGTCGGTAGTATTGCTGGGCTATATTTTTGCATCGTTGCCCATCATCAGCCCTTTGGTCAATGCGGCGATGATTCCTTGGTTTTCTTGGGTATTGACGCCTTTGGCGCTGCTGGGGTCGGTGTTTCCGTTCGCGCCTTTGCAATGGGCGGCGGCAGGTTTGGCGGAATACACTTTGCGCGGCTTGGTTTGGCTGGCGGAGGTGTCGCCTGAATTTGTTGTAGCCGCCGCGCCTGTGCCGCTGTTGGTTTTGGCTTTTGCGGCGGCTTTGCTGTGGCTGTTGCCGCGCGGTCTGGGTTTGCGGCCTTGGGCGTGTTTGGTGTTGGCTGGATTTGTGTTTTACCGCCCCGACCGTTTGGACGACGGGTTGGCGCGAATTACCGTGATGGATGCGGGACAGGGTTTGTCGGTGTTGGTACAAACGCGCGGCCGCAACCTGCTGTTTGACACGGGTACGGCGCAGGCGGCGCAAACGGGTATCGTGCCAAGCCTGAACGCCATGGGCGTGCGCCGTTTGGACACGCTGATTCTGTCGCATCACGACAGCGACCACGACGGCGGTTTGGATGCCGTTTCCGATATTGAAATCGGCGAAACGCTGGCGGGACAGCCTGAGTTTTATCCGAACGCAAAATTTTGCGCCGAAGCGCAATGGCAATGGGACGGCGTGGATTTCGAGTTATTGAGGTCGTCTGAAAACCCGGTCGGCGAAGACAATGACCGAAGCTGCGTCCTGCGCGTCGTTTCCGACGGGCAGGCATTGCTGGTTACGGGCGATTTGGGCGTCAAAGGCGAAGCGGAGCTGGTAGAACGCTACGGCAGCTCGCTGTACAGCCAGGTTTTGATATTGGGACACCACGGCAGCAATACGGCTTCATCCGGCGGTTTCCTCAACACGGTCGCCCCCAAATACGCCGTCGCCTCCAGCGGCTACGCCAATGCTTACAAACACCCCACCCCCGCCGTCCAAAACCGCGTCCGCGCACACGGCGCGATTTTGTTGCGGACGGATTTGTCGGGGGCATTGGTATTTGAGTTGGGCAGTAATGAAATCTTTAAAGGTCGTCTGAAAAAGGATAAGTTTTATTGGCAGAAAAAGCCGTTTGAATAAATGCGTTCACTGTATGGAAGAATTGGCTTTTCAGACGACCCCAAAGCCTCTATGCCGTAAAAATATAGTTATCCTTGCTTTATGTGAATCCAGTTGTGGATATATCGGATTAACAGTTGATACTAAAAGGAAAAATAAGACTGCCCAAAAAACAGGCAGGGGCGAAATAGAGATTTCAGACGACCTTCATCACGCGTTTGTGCATTATCCGTCTTCATTTACCGTCGCCTAAATGGCGGCGGTAAAACCGGTCGATATCCGCTATCGCCTTTTCATCATTCGGCCTCAAATCGATTTTCAAATCGGCAAGCCGTATCAGCATCAGGTCTTCTTGTTCCGCCACCGTGCAGCTGACTTCCCCGCTGCTGCGCAGATGCGCGATGAGTTCGTCCAACTGCCGCAGGGCGTTTTCATAAGCGGCGTTTTGTCTGTCTTCTGCCATATGGATTCCGTTTCTCATAGACAATAAAAAATGGCGGGGAATCAATCCCGCCATTATTCTACGGCATAAGCCGCACGTTTAATTAAGCAGCCTGAATGTTAGCAGCTTGTTTGCCTTTAGGGCCGGTGGTTACGTCGAAAGACACGCGTTGGCCTTCTTTCAGGGTTTTGAAACCTTCCATGTTGATCGCTGAGAAGTGAGCGAACAGATCTTCGCCGCCTTCGTCAGGAGTGATGAAACCAAAACCTTTAGCGTCGTTAAACCATTTTACGATACCGGTTGCCATTAGAAACTTCCTATACTTAAAAATTAACAAAATCAGCAAAATAAGGCATACAGCAAACTTAAACGTTCAGCGTTTCTCCCTAGCTTTATATACTTGGTCGAGTGCCGGCTTCTGCTTAACCGTCTTTTTACATTTGTTAAGCCAAAACGTCAAGCCATACAAGGGAAAAAGTGCGAAAATGGCGGAAACCGACCAAAATACAACAGAAATCGAAATAAACCTTATAATCACTATATTTATAGATTCATTTGATATCAAACCTTTCACAAGGTCGTCTGAAAACAAATCCTCTTCCACAAAGCCAAATATTTATGAACAACCCAAACACACATCACGAATCCGATACACTTTTAAGCGACCAGAAAACCGCCCCGCCGAAACGTTACGGCGTATTTTTGCTGAACGACGATTACACCACGATGGAATTTGTCGTCGAAATCCTGACCGAAATCTTCATGCTCGGACAGGAGCAGGCGGTGGCGGTGATGCTGTTGGTTCATCACGAAGGCAAAGGCTTGTGCGGCACTTACACACGGGACATCGCCCAAACCAAGCAGCAGCAGGTCATGCAGCGGGCAAAAGCCGAAGGGCATCCGCTGCAATGTATTGTCGAGGAGATTTAATATGCTTTCACCCGAATTGGAACAGATTTTGCAGCAGCTTTACCGCGAGGCACGTAAGGCTCATTATGAATTTATCAGCCTAGAGCATCTGCTTTTGGTGTTAATCGAAGAAGACGCCTCCGTCCCCAACGTCCTCAAGCTCTGCGGCGCGGATTTAAAAGTGGTGTCCGAACAACTCGCCGCCAGCGTTGCCGAAAATACCCCGCAGATTCCCGACCACCTTTTAGATACGGTCGAAACCCAGCCCACGCTCGGCTTCCAACGCGTCATCCAGCGGGCGATGGTGCATACCCAATCCGCAGGCAAAGGCTTGGTCGAGCCGTTGGACGTTTTGGTGGCGCTGATGAGCGAAACCGACAGCCACGCCGTCTATTTCCTCAAGTTGCAATCGGTTACGCGTTTTGAAGTTTTGCGCTGCATTGCCCACGGTGCAACCGAAGACGACGAACACAAAGGCTTTTCAGACGACCCCGACAATGATGCAGACGACCCCGTCGAATCGAAAAGCGGCTCGCTGTCGGACTACACTGTAAACCTCAACGCCGAAGTCAAAGCCGGCCGCATCGACCCCTTAATCGGCAGAAAACACGAAATGGAACGGCTGGTGCAAATCCTGTGCCGCCGCCGCAAAAACAATCCGCTTTTGGTCGGCGAAGCAGGCGTGGGCAAAACCGCGCTGGCGGAAGGCTTGGCGCATCAAATCGTCAACGGCGACATTCCCGACGCGCTCAAAGAGGCTGAAGTTTATGCGCTGGATATGGGGTCGCTTTTGGCGGGTACGAAATACCGCGGCGACTTTGAAGCGCGGGTCAAATCCGTCTTGAAACAGCTCGAAAAAATCCCGCACGCCATTTTGTTTATCGACGAAATCCACACCATCATCGGTGCGGGCAGCACCAGCGGTGGCACGATGGACGCATCTAACCTGCTCAAACCCGCGCTGGCGAAAGGTTCGCTGCGCTGCATCGGCGCGACCACTTACGACGAATACCGCACCATTTTCGACAAAGACCACGCCTTAAGCCGCCGCTTCCAAAAAATCGACGTGGTCGAACCCACCGTCGCCGAAACCGTGCAAATCCTGCGCGGCTTGAAACCGATGTTTGAAGGTTTCCACCAAGTCCGCTACACGCAAGGCGCACTCGAAGCCGCCGCCGAACTCTCCGCCCGCTACATCAACGAGCGTTTCCTGCCCGACAAAGCCATCGACGTGATGGACGAAGCAGGCGCGGCGCAACGGATTTTGCCCAAATCCAAACAGAAAAAAGTCATCGGCAAAGCGCAAATCGAAACCGTCATCGCCAAAGTCGCACGGATTCCCGAAAAAACCGTGTCGCACGACGACAAACAAGTGCTGCAATTCCTCGGACGCGATCTGAAAAACATGGTTTACGGTCAGGAAAACGCCATCGACGCGCTGGTTGCCGCCGTCAAAATGTCCCGCTCCGGCCTCGCCCTGCCCGACAAACCCATAGGCAGCTTCCTCTTCTCCGGCCCGACCGGCGTCGGCAAAACCGAAGTCGCCAAACAGCTTGCCTACTCGATGGGCGTACCGCTGCAACGCTTCGACATGTCCGAATACATGGAACGCCATGCCGTATCGCGCCTTATCGGTGCGCCGCCGGGCTACGTCGGCTTCGAACAGGGCGGCCTTTTGACCGAAGCCGTCAACAAACAGCCGCACTGCGTGTTACTCTTGGACGAAATCGAAAAAGCCCATCCCGACATTTTCAACGTCCTCCTGCAAGTCATGGACGCAGGCAAACTGACCGACAACAACGGTAAGAGCGCCGATTTCCGCAACGTCATCCTGATTATGACCACCAACGCAGGCGCGGAAAGCCTCAGCCGCCCCAGTCTCGGCTTTACCGCCAAACGCGAACGCGGCGACGAAATGCAGGCGATCAACAAACTCTTCACGCCCGAGTTCCGCAACCGCTTGGACGCGATTATCCCGTTTGCCCCCCTGTCCAAACCCGTCATTGCCAAAGTCGTGGACAAATTCCTGCTCCAGCTCGAGCACCAGCTCCTCGACAAAAAAGTCGAAGCCGAATTCACGCCGGCATTGCGCAAATATCTGGCGGAAAAAGGTTTCGACCCGCAAATGGGCGCGCGCCCGATGCACCGCCTGATTCAGGAAAAAATCCGCAAACCGCTCGCCGACGAACTTCTGTTCGGCAAACTCGCCGACGGCGGTTTCGTGCGGATAGACTGGGATGCGGCGAAAGAAGAAGCCGTGTTGAAATTCAAGAAAAACAAAGCCAAACCTGAAGCAGCAGCGGTTTGACGGATAAAGGCAAAAGGTCGTCTGAAAACGAGATTTCTGTTTTCAGACGACCTTTTTCAATGGAATCGTTTAATTCCGCGAATGATGTTCGTCAACGATGTTTTTCAGGCGGATGTTGGCGACGTGGGTGTAGATTTGGGTGGTGTTGATGTTGGCGTGTCCGAGCATGAGTTGTACGGCACGCAAATCGACGCCGTGGTTGACGAGGTGGGTGGCGAAGGCGTGGCGCAGGCCGTGCGGGCTGAGCGAGGTAATGCCGGCGGTTTCGGCGTAATTTTTGACAATCATCCACGCGAGTTGGCGGGAGATGCCGCTGCGTTTTTGGCTGACGAAGACTTCGTCGCAGATTTTGTTTTTGAGCAGCAGCGGGCGCGATTCGGCGCAATAGCGTTCGACCCAGTAAACGGCTTCTTCGCCCATAGGCACGATACGCAGTTTATCGCCTTTGCCTACGGTGCGGATACAGCCGCGGTTGAGGTCGAGGTCGCCCAGTTGGAGCTTGACGGCTTCGGTTACGCGTAAACCTGTGGCGTACATGACTTCGAGCAGGGCTTTGTCGCGCAGGCCGTGCGGCGTGTCGGTATCGGGCGCGGCGAGCAGGTTTTCGATTTGCGCTTCGGTAATCAGTGTGGGCAGCTTTTGCGTCTGTTTCGGGGCTTTGAGGAAACGGGTCGGGTTGTCCGTCCGACGCTCAGTCTCTTCCAACCAGGCGTATAGGCGTTTGCAGGCGGACAGGGCGCGCGCCTGCGAGCTGTGTTTTTCGTCTGCCGCATAGACGGCGTCCGCTAAATCGGCGGCTTCGGCATCCAGCCAGGTATGTCCGCCCGCTTCCAAGCGCGCGGCGATTTTTTCCAAATCACGGCGGTAGCCTTGCAAGGTGTTATGGCTGAGACGGTCTTGCAGCCACAGGGATTCGAGCAGTTTGTCTATGAGTTCGTCGGTCATGGGGTTTTACGGGCAGTCCGAAGATGGTGTGTATCGTGGATTTAATATGAATCAGGACAAGCAACCCTGCCCTGATTGACGTCCACTATAAAAGGTCGTCTGAAAATAGAAACCTGCTTGGGCAGAACCCGAACGTGTTCGTTTTCAGACGACCTTTTGCTGCATTACGGTTTATCGGGACAGCGTTTCCAACACTTCCTGCGCGTGTCCAGCGACTTTGACTTTGCGCCATTCGTGGATGATTTCGCCGTTTGCGTCCAATACGAATGTGCTGCGTTCAATACCCAAAGACTCTTTGCCGTAGAGCTTTTTCAGCTTGATCACGTCAAACATTTTACACACGGTTTCGTCTTTGTCGCTCAACAATTCAAAATTGAAGCCTTGCTTGGCGCAGAAATTCTGATGCGATTTCACGCCGTCGCGCGAGATGCCGACGACGGTGTAGCCGAGTTCTTTAAATTGCGGCAAACGGGCGTTGAAATCCAAGCCTTCGGTGGTGCAGCCGGGCGTGCTGTCTTTGGGGTAGAAATAGACAATCAGCGGCAGATGTTCGGCGGAATCGAAGTCGTTGCCGCTGCTTGAGGGCAAAGTGAATCGGTATTGGTTCATGATGTCTCCTTTCAGACGACCTAAGACGGAAACGTAGTAGCGGGCAAGGAAATAAAATGAATCCCCAACATAGCCGCTTCGGCGTTTCACCTCAATCTTGCAAACTGCGTCAGCGTTCGCTCAAATTCAGATAATTGCGCGTTCCCTGCAAATCGTTCAGCGCATTGAGCAACAGTTGGAAATGTTCGCCATTGCCTTGCAAGTCCAACTCGTCGGCATTGACGGTCAGCAGCGGGGCGTTTTGATAAAGGTGGAAAAACTGGCTGTATCCCTCGTGTATCCGCCCCAAATAGCCTTCGGGGAAAAGATTGATGATGCCGTCGCCGCGTTTTTGCAGGCGTTTGCGGTTGCCGTCCACGGCGGTTTGCAGGTAAATCACCAAATCGGGCGCGGGATACTGCGGCAGGATTTTTTGTTTCAAATCGGCGAAGAGCTGCTGCTCGTCTTCATTCAACACGACCGGCGTGAAAATCCGGTCTTTTTCCAACAGGAAATCGGCGACCACCATGCCGCCTTGTGCGTATTCGTTTTTGATGATGTCCACGCTTTCGGCTCGGCGCATCAGGAAAAAAAGCTCGGTTGCCAAGCCGTGATGGGAGGCGTTGGCGTAAAACTTCATGAGGAAGGGGTTGTGTTCGGGGTTTTCCGCCAGCGACAGCGCGCTGAAATGTTCTGCAAGGCGGCGGCTCAAGGCGTTTTTCCCGCTGCCGATGGAGCCTTCGACGACAATATAACGGTAGTTCATGGTTTGATGGATGATTTTGTTTTGATATTTTGGAAAGGTGGCATTTTATCAGACCGACGGAGTTTGCCCAAACCTGCCGCCGTCCTTCTTGAAAGGTCGTCTGAAAAAGGAAACTTCCAAGCCATTTCCCTTTTCAGACGACCTCTTAAACCTAGTTGCTTCAAATATAAACTTTGACACGCGATTGAAGCAAACAGATGTTTTTATTTCACCGTCTTGCTTCAAACGGCTTCTAACAGGCGTATTCCTTCATCGCCCAAAGCGGCCGCCAAATCCGCCGCCCGTCCGTGTCCGCCCAAAACAAAATCGGGCAGGATTTCTGCCAGCGGCTTCATCACAAAACTGCGTTCGTGCGCGCGCGGATGCGGCAGGGTCAGATGCGGATCGTTGCTGGAAATGCCGTCAAAATCGATGATGTCCAGATCCAATGTGCGCGGGGCGTTTCGGAACGTGCGTTCCCGCCCGAAATCCGATTCGATGCGGTTCAACACGGCAAGCAGCGAAACGCCGTCTAATGAAGTGCGGACGGAACAAACGGCATTGACGAAATCAGGCTGCTCGTCGTAGCCGACTGGCGCGGTCACATACAGCGAGGAAGTTTTTTCGATTTGAATCTGCGAATGCGCCTCCAGCGTGGATAAAGCGGCGCGGACTTGGCGGTCGGGTTCGGCAAGGTTGCTGCCCAAGGCGATGACGGCAAAATGGGTTTGCGGCATGTTCAGACGACCTCTTTAAAACGGCAGCGTTTTGGTTTTGGCAAGATAGACGATGCAGCCGACGCAGGCCATTGCCAAAACATAAACGGTATAAAACTTCGGCGAACGCGGACGGGCGCGCATCATGACCATGCCCAGCCCGATGTAAACCAGCAGCAGCAGGATTTTGCTGCCAAGCCAGGGCGCGTTGAAGGGCGAAAAGTGGGTAATCTTCATCAGCCACAAGCCGGTAAAGAGCAGCATGGTGTCGTTGAGATGGGGAAGGGCTTTCCAGAATCCCGCCAAAGGTTTGTCGGGATGCCGCCAAAGCAGGAAGAAGCGGATATTGAACACCAAAATGGTGATGGTAACGAAAATCTGATGGCTGTATTTTACAAACAGATATTGCATAGCGGTCGCACGTTATTGTTTTTGAAAGAAGCGCCTATTCTACCCCAAACATTCATTCTTGACGTAACTTTTCAAACGCCAACAAATACGGCGGGCGGTTGCGGCGGTTGATAAAGCCATAACGCAAAACGGCAAATTCATCCTGCGGCAGCTGCCGCGCCCAATCTTCGATTGCCTGCGCTTCATGCTGCCCCACCTCATGTCCTGGGTATAAGACGGCAACCGCCAGCCCGCCCGTTTTCAGCAATGACAAGGCAGATGCCAACGCGCGGATACTGGTTGCTGCTTTTGTCGTACAGCTTTTATCGCCGCCGGGCAACCAGCCGAAATTGAATACCGCCGCATCCAGCGGTTCCCGGATATGGGAGGCAAGGTTTTCATGTCCGTCCAATATCAGTTCCACCCTATCCGCCATGCCGGCTTCTTCCAAGCGCATTCGGGTGTTTGCCAATGCCTGCTCTTGAACGTCAAACGCCCACACTTTCCCGCCGCTGCCGATCGAACGCGCCAGCATCAGCGTATCGTTGCCGTTTCCCGCCGTACCGTCCAAAGCGCGGGCATCGGGTTTTAAGGCTTGTTTGAGAAGCGAGTGTGCAAAAGGGAGGATGTTTTCGAGCCGCATAAGATGAAACCGTACAGAGGTCGTCTGAAAATAAAAATACCTTACCGGCCAAGCGGTAAGGTATCAGAATCGATTAATGCGTTACATACATTATTCGGCAGGTTGTTGCACGGTCTCAACTTGAACCGGAGCAGCCGCAGCGGCTTGGGGTTTGTTCTCGTGTTGCAGGCTCACGGCACGGGCAGGAACGATCGTTGAGATGGCGTGTTTATAAACCATTTGGGTAACGGAAGTATTACGCAGCAGAACGACGTATTGGTCAAACGACTCGACTTGGCCTTGCAGTTTGATACCGTTGACCAGATAAATCGAAACCGGAACGTGCTCTTTACGCAACGCATTCAAAAAAGGATCTTGTAACATTTGTCCTTTAGCTGTCATATTCTAAGCTCCATTATTATGATTTTGAAATCGTTTTGAAAACGAACATGTGTCGGATTGTAGACCCGAACGAGAAAAATTACCAACTATTTTTCCGTAAGAATATGCAAACCTCTATCAAACAACGGGCTTTCAAACGATTTTTTACCCGAACGTGTTATACAAATCATTTTAATACAAACGATTTTTACCATAGGGAACAGATTGGCAGATTTGGATTTTCAGACGACCTTGTTACTGAATAAAACCTTTCGGTTACAACATCTTATCAAACCATCTTCAAGATGGATTTACCTCCAACCGCCCTATTCGTCCCGACCGCAATCTAAAAGGGGCACGCTCGTGGTACGCCCCTTGTTCCATCAGATTTATTTGCTGTGCTGTTTTTTCACGCTGACTTTGGTTTTCTTTTTAAAACGGTTTTTCTCTTCCTTGCGGCCCTCGCGTTTTTCGATGCGGTTGCTCAGGCTGACGCGGCGCAGCGGTTTTTTCTTCGGTTTGTCTTCCGCATTTTCATACGGGTTTTCCGAAACATTGTATTGAATCCGAAGCGGCGTGCCTTGCAGGTTGAAGGCTTTGCGGAACGTCTGGGTCAGGTAGCGCGTATAGCTGTCGGAAATCGCGTGCAGCGAATTACCGTGCACCACAATCACAGGCGGGTTCATGCCGCCTTGGTGGGCATAGCGCATTTTCGGGCGCACCAAACCTGCGCGCGGCGGCTGTTGACGCTCGACGGCGCTTTGCAGGACGCGGGTGATTTTCGGCGTCGGCATCTTAATCATGGCGGCGTTGTAGGCGGCCTGAATGCTGTCGAACAATCCGTCGATACCGCGTTCTTTCAATGCGGAAATGAAGTGGAACTTGGCAAAATCAAGGAAATACAGTTTGCGGGAAATGTCGCGTTTGATCTGTTCGCGCCGCTCTTCGCTGATGCCATCCCATTTATTGACGGCAACCACCAGCGCGCGCCCCGCTTCCAAGGCGAAACCGGCAATCGTGGCATCTTGGTCGGCGATGTCCTGCTGCGCGTCCAACACCAAAACAGCAACGTTTGCCGCTTCAACCGCCTGCATGGCTTTGATAACGGAGAACTTTTCCACCGCCTCATCGACTTTGCCGCGGCGGCGCACACCTGCGGTATCGATGATGGTAAACGGTTTGCCTTCGCGCTCGAAATCGATGTGGATACTGTCGCGCGTCGTGCCTGCCATATCGAAGGCAATCACGCGCTCTTCGCCGAGAATGGCGTTAACCAGCGTGGATTTGCCGACATTCGGACGACCGATAACGGCAAAAACGGGATGTTTTACATCGGCTTCTTCGGCTTCAGGCTCAGGGAAATTTTCTAAAATTTCTTCAATCAGGTAATACACACCGTCGCCGTGCGCACCAGAAATAACGTGCGGCTCGCCCAATGCCAACTCGTAAAACTCGGCGGCAAGCACGGCTCTGTTGCCGCCCTCGCCTTTGTTTACCGCCAGATAAACGGGGCGCGGACTTTGGCGCAGACGGTCGGCGATGATTTTGTCTTGCGGGGTCAAGCCGGTGCGGCCGTCCACCAAGAACACGACGGCATCGGCTTCATCGACAGCCTGCAAGGTCTGCTTCGCCATTTCGTGCAAAATCCCGCTGTCCACAACCGGCTCGAAACCGCCGGTATCGATGACGAGATAAGGTTTGCTGCCGATTTTGCCGTGTCCGTAATGGCGGTCGCGGGTCAGGCCGGGCAGGTCGTGCACAAGCGCGTCTTTGGTGCGCGTCAGGCGGTTGAACAAGGTGGATTTGCCAACATTCGGGCGGCCGACAAGGGCGATGGTGGGTTTCATGATGAGGTCTTTCTGTGTCAAGTGTCGGTTCGGAAGCGAACCTGCAACACAAGCAGGTGTTTTCAAAACACGGTAGGTTAAAAAAGATAAGGGGTCGTCTGAAAATAGATTCAACAGCAACAATGGCTTGAGCTGGAATTTCCGTCCCATACAGCCATCTTTGACTTGGGGAACTTGCCTGCGCTTATCAACTACAAATATGGTATGGCGAGTTTCATCCAGCCATAGTTAATGGATTTTACGCAATGAAAAAAATCATCTTAACATCACTATGCATTTTTCTCCCTGTAAATTTCGGGATTGGCTTATTGCTCGGCGTGTATCAAACAGACCGACCACTCAAAATCATAGTCTCATTAATTATCAGCACGCTTTTTTATATCGTACCTATGTATTTTCTACTCAAACGCAAAGCCAAATAATCTGCCTTTTCAGACGACCTATTCGGCGAATCTTGTCCCTGCATGATGCATATTCAAACAAAAGGTCGTCTGAAAATATAGTGGAACACAATTAAAACAGACAAGGCTTGCCGGAAAGATTCCGACAAGCCACATAGTCTTTCAATTTTTCAGATGACCTTATTTTTGCGAATCCAGCTTCATTTGCAGCAATTCGCGTTCGATGGCGTCTTTAGGCAGCTTTTCCAAAGCCTGCTGATAGCTTTGCGCGGCTTCTTTGGTTTTGTTTTGCGCGGCATAAACATCGCCTTTCGCTTCCAAAAGCAGCGGCTCGAAATCTGCTTCAACTTTCGTATTCAAGGCTGCAATCGCGGCATCGTATTTTTTCTGCTGCAACAGGACGATGCCCAAACGCTGCGCCGCCAATGCTTGAACCAGCGGGGCTTTTTGGTTTTTCAACACCCAGTTCAGATGACCTTCCGCCACATCGTAACGGCGGGCATCATATTCGGTCGCAGCCGCCATCAGCGTCGCTTGCGCGGCGGCAATGGAGTCCGGGTAATTTTGCTGGAGGTTGGTCAAATCGGCATTCACTTCGGCTTGCGAGGCTTTTGCCTGCATTTTATCGACGATTTTCGCCAATACTTCGGCAGCTTCCTGACTTTGCGAGGCTTTATGGCTCTTATACATGGTATAGCCCAAATAGCCCAATGCCGCCGCGATCAGCAGGGCAAACAGCCATCGGCCGGTACTTTTCCAAAAGTATTTAAAATTGTCTAATTCTTGTTGTTCTTCGAGATGGGCTGCCATTTATGCGTTCTTCCATTGTTGTAAAGTGTGGATTAAATCGTCGGCGGCGACGGTTTGCTGACCGTGTGCGCCGTTCATGTCTTTAAGCGTAACCGTACCGTTCGCCAATTCGTCTTGCGCAACAATCAGGGCAAAGCGCGCGCCGCTGTTGTCGGCTTTTTTCATTTGCGCTTTCAGGCTTTGATAGCCGGAATGCTGCATCACGTTGAAACCTTGTGCGCGTAAGGCTTGCGCGTATTTCATCACTTGCAAATCCGCGCCCTCGCCCTGATGCATGGCGTACACGTCAGGCGCGGCATTGACTTCCAGCGAACCGTATTCGCTAACCAGCAGCAGCAGCCGCTCGATGCCCATTGCAAAGCCGATAGACGGAGCGGGCTTGCCGCCGAGTTCTTCAATCAAACCGTCGTAACGGCCGCCGCCGCACACCGTCGCCTGCGCGCCGAGTTTGTCGGTCGTCCATTCAAAAACGGTTTGGTTGTAATAATCCAAGCCGCGCACCAGCCGCGGATTTTCAACATATTGAATGCCCAAGCCTTCCAGCATGGCTTTGAAACGGCTGTAATGATTGCGCGATTCCTCGCCCAGATAATCAGTCAAATGCGGCGCGGTATTGCAGATTTCCTGCAAATCGGGATTTTTAGAATCCAAAACGCGCAACGGATTGGTTTTCAGACGACGTTTGCTGTCTTCATCCAATTTGTCTTCATAACGGGTCAGATATTCGACCAAAGCCGCACGGTGTGCCGCACGCTCTTCGCGGTTACCCAAGCTGTTGATTTCCAAAGTCAGGTAATCGCGGATACCCAGCTTGTCCCACAAATCCGCCGACATCGCGATGATTTCCGCGTCGATGTCCGGGCCTTCAAAACCCAACGCCTCGATACCGACCTGATGAAACTGGCGGTAGCGTCCTTTTTGCGGACGCTCGCGGCGGAACATCGGACCCATGTACCACAGCTTTTGCGGGCTGTTGTACAACAGATTGTGTTCGACCACCGCACGCAGGCAGGATGCCGTACCTTCCGGCCGCAGGCTCAGGCTCAAAGAATCGTTGGAATCGGAAAAAGTGTACATTTCCTTACCGACCACATCGGTTTCTTCGCCGATGGAACGGACAAACAAACCCGTCTGCTCGACAATCGGCGTACGGATTTGCTGATAACCATAAGCACGCGTCCAGCGGCCGACCACATCTTCAAATGCCTGCCAAAACGCAGCGGTCAACTTGAAATCTTTTTGTTCGACGGGCAAAAGGTCGTTCATGCCTTTGACGGATTGGATTTTTTGTGCCATTTCAAATAGGGATACCGGAATCAAAATAGTCGGCAATTATAGCTGATTTTTAAGGAGTTGTGAGGTTTCGGCAATGAAGGATTTGGGCTAAAAGGTCGTCTGAAAACCGGTGCGGTGATTTTTCAGACGACCCCATATATTCCAAGCAGCCGAAATACGGCGAGGATGACATTGTAGCCTTTTTATTTTGTTTTATAGTGGATTCACTTTAAACCAGTACAACGTTGCCTCGCCTTAGCCCAAAGAGAACGATTCTCTAAGGTGCTGAAGCACCAAGTGAATCGGTTCC
>JVVZ01000258.1:0-1484 GCA_001062585.1 Neisseria meningitidis | reverse complement strand
CTATTATCTGAAACAGCGCGAAATCCAAGCCGCGCAAGCGGATTTGGCGCTGCTCTCCATTCAGTCCACCCCGTCGCCATCTTTGAAAAACGGCATAGATGCCTTGTGGCTGCTGGAGTTCCGCACAAAAAATGATGCCGACCGCGCCGACTTGATGAAGCGTTTCGGTAACGACATCCAACACAATAACGACCAAGATATCCTCAAGCAAAATCAGGAATTGCAAGGCAGACGGCTTATTGTTCCTGAGTACGATGATAAATCATTGGACTGTGGCACAACGGCGCAAGAGTGCTTGGCTGAAGTGCGTGCCGACTTGCCGAAATCGAAAGCTGTGGTGGAAAAATACGCCGAACTGTTAGCCAATGTAGACAGGCTTGCCGACTACGATATTTTTGTTTCAAGAGATTGGCCTAATGATGATTATGGTATTGCTAATAAACCGCTTCCAAAACTGCAATTCGTGACATACGGTAGAAAACCTGCCGCACTTGATTGGGCGGAAGGGCGGGAAGCCGAGGCATGGAAGCGCGTTTGCCGCAACATCAAGACAGGGCGCAGTATGCTGAATAATGATCCTGAGTTGATTTACGCCATGATAGGGAATGCCGTCATCCGAAGGAATACTGACCTTGCCGCGCAAATGCTGTACGAAAAATCCGAGTGGGTAAACCGTCTGCCTGCCGAATGCGATGGGATGTTTGATGTTCTGCCGGCAGAGGAACAAAATATTTGTTTGATAGCTCAGGAAGAGTTTCGGTTAAGTGCCAATTCACTACGGCAATGGGAATTTGAACAGCAAAGATTATGGTTCTTACAGAAGTGGTACATGAATGTGAATGGATTTTATGAGTTGCTGACATTAATGAACGGAGAAATACAGTATGCCGACATAATGCTTTCTCTTCTATTGCGTCCTAATGTGGATGCAGAACATACATTAGCCCACATCTCGCCTTACTTCGCTGCCTACTGCAAACCGGAAAAAATGGCTATTTTGAAAAATGACACCAAGGCGAAATGGATGCCTCCGGAAGATATGAACCAAACATTCGCTAAAAAATGGGCGTGTATGGGCAATAGTGTCGGCTGTATCACTTACGCTATTACTCTTCCTGCCTACGACTCCAACGTCCATCGCCTGCAAGATACCGCCATGCAGCAACGCGCATTCCAAGCCGCTTTGGAGTTGTACCGTCTGCCTGCCGGTAAGCGCCGTGCTGCTTTAGAAAGCGTTTTGGCAAAACACTCCAGTCCGTCCCGTAGGTTGCGCTGGAACGAAGAACAGAAGGCTTTGGATTTTGAAATCTATCAGCAAAATGCCTCACCGCTGCCACTTAAGTTGAATTTGGAAAATTGATACGGGAAGAGCATCATGAAACGTTTCTGGAAATACTTGCTTTGGACGCTGGTCATCCTACTGCTTGCCATAGCGGTCGTCCTCTACATCGTTCCCTATTATCTGAAACAGCGCGAAATCCAAG
>JVVZ01000257.1:0-250 GCA_001062585.1 Neisseria meningitidis | reverse complement strand
GAGACCTTTGCAAAATTCCTTTTCCCTCGACAACCGAAACCCAAACACAGGTTTTCGTCTATTTCCGCCCCTAATTGCTCCTGATTTTACCCAAATACCCCCTTAATCCTCCCGGGACGCCTCATAATCAGGCATCCAGGCCACCTTTTAGGCAGCAACAGGCACACTTAGCCTGTTGGCCGCTTTCAACAGGTTCAAACACATCGCCTTCAGATGGCTTTGCGCACTCACTTTGAGCAGACCAAAATAG
>JVVZ01000256.1:0-1998 GCA_001062585.1 Neisseria meningitidis | reverse complement strand
TGCTGAAACACCAAGTGAATCGGTTCCGTACTATCTGTACTGTCTGCGGCTTCGCTGCCTTGTCCTGATTTTTGTTAATCCACTATATCAAATGCTTGTCAGACGGACGCATTTTTTGCAAACGATGTTTCCGATATTCAAATCCTCATGAAAAAAAACGTCGTCTGAAACCGATTTTCAGACGACGTTTGTCATTTATGTGTATGGCAGAGTTATTCCGCTTTCTCCAGTAAAGCGAAGCCTTCCACTTTGTTTCTCGGTCTCGCGCCCTGCCAGATTTCCGTCCAACCTTGCGGCGCGTCGGTGTTTTTAGGTTGCTGCACCAGACGGTAGCGGCAGGCAGCGTCGTCGATATGGGGTTTCAATTCGCTGTATTGCGCCCAAGCGATACGGGCGCGGCGGTCTTCGGCGGCGATGCTGATACATTCGAGGTCGTCTGAAAGCCGTTGTTTCAGTTCGGGGGAGAGGGAGGCTTCCATTTGGAGGACGACGGGCGCGTGGCTTTTGGCGGCATCAAGCCACGGTAGGAACAGGGTCATCAGCAATGCCCACGCCAGCGTAACGCCTGCCGCCCAGTTGGTGACGGCTTGTCTGCCGCGGATGTTTTTACGGGTAATTGCCCACAGCCACAACGGGGTGAACAACAGGGCGACCGCCATCGGCATCGGGTCGATGTCAGGCGTGTAATACGGGCTGAAATAGGCGGCGCGTTCGGCGAGTTTGGCAGGCCAGCCGTAGTTCATGGCGAAAAAGCCCGTCCACAGGAAGATGGCGAAAAGACCGAACGCCATGATGCCGAACCAGTTGATAAACGCCGCCGCGCCGCGCCGCAGTCCGTCCAGTTGAGCCGCGCCGAGCAGGGCGAGCGGGGGCAGCAGCCAAACGAGGTTGTCTTGCAGGCGTTGCGGGCTGACGGCGAGAATGCTGAGGACGATGAGGAGCCATGAAATACACAATACGCTCCAGTTTTTTTCGCGGATGCGGGGACGGCTTAACGTCCATGCGGCGAGCGGCCACGCGGGCAGGGTAAACCAGAGCAGGTTTTTCAGGTAATAGAACAGGCTGAAGGTCGTCTGAAAATCACCCAAACCGCCGAATGCGCCGAGCGAATGATGTTGCAGCCAGAAGGAAAAGAGTTCGGGCTGTATTCTGGAGAAGATGAGCGGGTAAACCGTCAACAGCGGCAGTCCGATGGCAAACGCGCCGACCAGCGTCAGGTAATAACGTTTGACGCGCCATTGCGCATCGAGCAACAGGGCGGGTGCTAAAAACATCAGCGCGGCGGTTATCAGATAGCCCGATGAAAGCGACAGCAACGCCCAGCCGCCGCCCAGCAGCAGTGAGGCGGTAATGACGCGGCGTTGCGCCAATGAAAAGCCGCACAATATCATGCCCGATGCGGCCAAGGCGGCGGAAGCGGGGTTGAGGAAGTGCGCGACCGAGAGCAGTCCGATGCTGCCGATCAGGATGAGGACGACGCTGCGCCCGTGGTGTCTGCCCAAGAAGTTGAATCCGGCAAAACCGCAGGCGGTCAGCCCGATAATCGTGAAGAAAACGCCCGCAAAACGCGCGGCATCATAAGAATCCGCCGCCCAAGGCGACAATAGGTGTTTGAACGCCGCCGCCACCCACAAATAGACGGGCGGAATCTGAAAATCCGGCTGCCCTAACACATGGGCAACCAACGGCGTCGCACCTGCGTCTAAGGCTTCGACGGCGGTAAAGACGGCGGGTTCGGCGGGGTTCCACAAGTCGTGCGAAAACACGCCCGGCCACAGCCAGGCAAATGCCATCAGCAGTAAGAGCCAGGGTTTTTCATGGGTTTTGGCAGGTTGGCGTGGGTCTGGCGGGGTGTAAGTGAGCATAGTTTTGAGGATGTGAACGTATTTTCGTGTAGTTTAGCAAAGATTCGGCGGGAGGTCGTCTGAAAGGAAGGATTTGGTTTTTTATAGTGGATTAACTTTAAATCAGGACAAGGCGACGAAGCCGCAGACAGTA
>JVVZ01000255.1:0-14234 GCA_001062585.1 Neisseria meningitidis | reverse complement strand
TGCCGGCGCACTATGCCGACTACGTCCCCGCCAAATAGCGCGTTCACGTCCGTTGCAGTAGATGACGCTAGGGGAATAGGGGCAGGGAACCTTTTGAGGAGAAGGGAGGGTCAAAAAGGCTGAGAAGAGGCGGAAAGAGGATAGAAACGATGTTATAACCGTTTCGAATTGTATTCTCGGTTTCAGACGACCTCCAACATTTCCCTGTATAATCACGCTTTTGTTCAAACGCTTGTACTTCCCGATATGATTTATCCGTGGCATCAAAACCAGTGGCGGCAGCTTGCCGGCCATTGGGAAAACCGTCCGAACGCTTGGCTGTTTACCGGCAAGGAAAACACCGGTAAGACAGCGTTTGCGCGGTTTGTGGCGCAGGCTTTGCTGTGCGAATCACCTCGGGAAGATCATCAGCCTTGCGGTGTATGCGCATCGTGTCATTTGTTTTTGCAAAACAGTCATCCTGATTTTTACGAGCTCACTCCTGAAACTCCCGAAGACGGTGCAGTCGGGCGAAAATTGTTGCAGATTAAAATCGATGCCGTGCGCGATATTGTGGAAAACATTTATCTGACGGCTGTGCGCGGAGGATTGCGGGTGGTATTGGTGCATCCTGCTGAAAGTATGAATGTACAGGCGGCAAACGGCTTGCTCAAAGCTTTGGAAGAGCCGCCGCAACATGTTGTTTTTTTGATGGTTACGCATGCTCGTGATAAGCTTCTTCCGACCATTAAAAGCCGTTGCCGCCAGATGGTTCTGCCCGCACCTTCACGTGATGAAGCTTTGGCATATCTTCGGAAAGAGGGTGTAGGTGATGCGGAATCTTTGCTGGCTTTTCACAGTGGCGCGCCTTTGTTTGCCCATACGCCCGAAATGGATGACTTGCGCGAAGAGTTGCTCACTTTGCTTGCCGCGCCGCGCCTGCTGGCGATACTCGACTATGCCGCTGCGTTTGATAAACACAAGCAGCCGTTGGCAGTCTTCATCGATTGGATGCAGAAATGGCTGTTGGATGTCGGCTTGGCGCAACAACAAATGCCGCCGCTTTATTATCCCGATTACGCGCAGGCATTGTCGCAGACGGCTTCCAAAACCGATCCGCGCCGCCTGTTTGCGCTGACGGGTCGTCTGAACGCACTCAGCCCTTACGGATACCACACCTTGAGTGTTAAAATGCAGCTTGAGTATCTATTGACTGAATATCTCGAATTTTGGCAAAACAAATAATCAGATAAGGTAAAACAAAATGGTAAACAACAATAAAGACATTCCGGCGAAAATGATGGCGTTGCAGCTTAAAGACCCGACCCTGCTCTACAACTGCTATATGCCGTTTCTCGAACACGGCGGACTTTTCGTTCCGACCGAAGACGTATTTTCATTGGGCGAAGACATCCTGCTCGCCGTTGAAATCGCCGATTACCCCAAACGCTTCCTGCCTACCAAAGTCGTCTGGATCAACCCCGCCCGTACTTCCGCCCACCGCCCTAAAGGCGTCGGGCTGGCATTTTCCGAACACGAAAGCTGCCTTCAGGCGAAAACCCTGATTGAAGGCGAGCTGGGACCGAAACTGCGCAGCGACCGCGTTACCTTCACGCTTTAAAATCATGCATTTAATCGATTCGCACTGCCACCTCAATTTCGAAGGCTTGAGCAACCGCCTGCCTGAAGTGTTTGCCAACATGGAAGAACAAAGCGTCAAGCAGGCGCTTGCCATCAGCGTGAGCAAACAGAGTTTCGCCGAAGTCTTCGACATTGCCCAAGCCAATGAACAGGTTTACTGCGCCATAGGCGTTCACCCCGACAGCCAAGAAGCCGAAGAATTTACCGTCGCTGAAATGGTTGAAGCGGCAAAACACCCGAAAGTCGTCGGCATAGGCGAAACGGGCTTGGATTATTACTGGTGCAAAGGCGATTTGGCATGGCAGCACCGCCGCTTCGCCGAACACATCCAAGCCGCCAACGAAAGTGGTTTGCCCGTGATTGTCCACACCCGCGATGCCGCCGCCGATACTTTGGCGATTCTGAAAGAAGCTCAAACCAATTCCGGCGTTATCCACTGCTTCACCGAAGATACCGCTTTTGCCAAAGCCGCTTTGGATTTGGGGCTGTACATTTCCTTCTCCGGCATTGTTACCTTCAAAAATGCCCCGCAAATTCAAGAAGCTGCCAAATACGTCCCTGCGGACAGAATGCTGGTCGAAACCGACTCCCCCTTCCTCGCCCCTGTTCCCAAACGCGGTAAGCCTAACGAACCTTCCTATGTCCGTTACACCGCCGAGTTTGTGGCGAAACTGCGCGGCGAACCCGTAGAAACGCTTGCCGCTTACACCAGTGACAATTTCTATCGTCTGTTCAATAAAGTACCCGACATCCGTGTTTGATTCGAATGGAAAAAGGTCGTCTGAAAATGCTTTATCTAGCGTTTCAGACGACCTTTTGAAATTTGGAATTTTTTATATAGTGGACAGTCAGACTGAGTAATTTTGTTGGGCAGAAAAGGGAAGATGACGGAAGTCATCGATAAAATCGGTATCGCAAGAAAGCCAGTGTAAAAGCGGACAGATAGTCATGGATGGGTTTAAAATCAACGCGAAAATCAAGATGGCAACTTCTTGAAAATATTTAAAGATTAGCTTTCATCATATCGTTTTCCGTTTTTCTGACAAATCATACTTCTATCGACACATCGCCTTTCCAATAATGAATTACGACATCACCTTTTTCACTCTGTTTTTACTCGGCTTTTTTGGCGGTACGCATTGTGTCGGAATGTGCGGCGGGTTGAGTAGTGCGTTTGCGTTGCAGCTTCCGCCGCATCTTAATCGGCTGGGACTGATTGTCCTATTGAATTTGGGACGCCTCAGCAGCTATGTGTTGATAGGTTTGATTGTCGGGCTGGTCGGGCAAATTGGTATTTCTTTGGATGATACGCGCTGGCTGCAAAACGGCCTGTATGTTGCAGCGAATGTGTTGCTGTTGCTGTTGGGCCTGTATCTGGCGGGTCTTTCTACGGCGGCTACGCAGATTGAGCGCATAGGCAGACCGATATGGAAACGTTTGAATCCGATTTTGAACCGACTGCTGCCGATTAAATCCGTTCCGGCTTGTTTCGGCGTAGGCATGTTGTGGGGCTGGCTGCCTTGCGGTTTAGTATACAGCGCCTCATTGTATGCTTTGGGCAGCGGCAATGCGGTGCAGGGCGGGCTGTATATGTTGGCTTTTGCACTGGGAACGTTGCCGAATTTGTTGGCAATGGGGATTTTTGCAGCACAATTGAAAACACTTTTACAACGCAGAGCCATCCGTCTGTGCGCCGGACTATTGGTCGCGGGCTGGGCGGTTTTCCGTTTGGCGGTAATGCTTTGAGTCTGGCACTGAAACGCCTTTCAAAAGGGTAGGGTTCATACATTAAAGGTCGTCTGAAAAACCGTTTTCAGACGACCTTTATTCATTGGCGTTATTCCATTGCAGCTTCAGCTCAAGCCGCCTGCAGCCATCCGCGTATGCGTTTTTCCATCGCGTCGGCACTCAAGCCCAAATCGTCCAAAAGTTTTTTCGGGTCGCCGTGTTCGGTTACGGTGTCGGCAACACCCAAAAGCAGAACGGGTTTGCAGATGCCGTGTTTCGCCAACACTTCCAGCACCGCACTGCCTGCGCCGCCTTGTTCGGCGTTTTCTTCGGCGGTAACGATGTAGTCGTGGCTTTGGGCGAGGCGGACGATGAGTTCCTCATCTATCGGTTTGACGAAGCGCATATCGGCGACGGTGGTGTTCAGTTTTTCGGCAACCGCCAATGCGGGGGCGACCATGCTGCCGAAGGCGATGAATGCGGTTTTCTCGCCTTGGCGGCGGACGATGCCTTTGCCGATGGCTACGGTTTCGAGGTCGTCTGAAACGTGCGCGCCTGTTCCCGTACCGCGCGGATAGCGGACGGCGGCGGGGGCATCTGCCTGATAGCAGGTCGAAAGCAGCAGGCGGCATTCGTTTTCATCGCTCGGCGCGGCAATAATCATGTTCGGCACGCAGCGCAAGAAGCTCAAATCGTACAAACCGGCATGGGTCGGGCCGTCCGCGCCGACGATGCCCGCGCGGTCAACGGCAAACAAAACGGGCAGGTTTTGCAGGGCGATGTCGTGCACCAGTTGGTCGTAGGCGCGCTGGAGGAAGGTGGAATAAATGGCGACAACGGGCTTCATGCCTTCGCAGGCCAAACCGCCGGCAAAGGTAACGGCGTGCTGCTCGGCGATGCCGACATCGAAATAGCGGTCGGGAAATTGTTGTTCGAATTCGACCAGTCCGCTGCCCTCGCGCATGGCGGGGGTAATCGCTGCCAATCGGGAATCTGCCGCCGCCTGGTCGCACAACCATTTGCCGAACACTTGCGTATAAGTCGGTTTGGCGGCAGGCTTGTTTTCTTTTTCAGACGACGTTGAAGTTTTGAGGTCGTCTGAAACGTCTTTGGGCAGGTTGGCAACGGCGTGGTATTTGACGGGGTCGTTTTCGGCGAGTTTGTAGCCGTTGCCCTTTTTGGTGATGACGTGCAGCAGTTGCGGGCCTTTGCGGCCGTGCAAATCTTTCAATACGTCAACCAGATGCTCGACGTTGTGGCCGTCCACGGGGCCGGTGTAGCGGAAACCGAAGTTTTCAAACAAAGACAGCGACTGCTTGGCGTGTTCGGCTTCGCCCGCCAGCGTTTTGATTTTGTGCTCGACTTTTTGGGCAAGCTCCATCGCGCCGGGTAGCTTGTCCAAAACCTTGCTCGATTGCGCCTTGATGGTGCTCAACACGCCGCGCATATCGCGCACGACGTTGCTGGCGAGGTATTTCGGCAGCGCGCCGACGTTGGGGGAAATCGACATTTCGTTGTCGTTTAGGATGACCAGCAGGTTCACGTCCATATCGCCCGCGCAGTTCAAGGCTTCAAACGCCTGACCCGCCGTCATCGCGCCGTCGCCGATAATGGCGACGCTGCGGCGGTCGCTGCCCAAGAGTTTGTCTGCCGCCGCCATGCCCAACGCCGCGCCAATGGAGGTGGAGGAATGACCCACGCCAAACGCGTCGTATTCGGACTCGCTGCGTTTGGGGAAGCCCGCCAAGCCGCCGTAGCGGCGCATAGTGTGCATCTGGCCTTTGCGGCCGGTGAGGATTTTGTGCGGATAGCTTTGGTGGCCGACGTCCCAAACCAAATGGTCTTCGGGCGTGTCGTACACATAGTGCAGGGCGATGGTCAGCTCGACCGCGCCCAGATTGCTGGCGAAATGCCCGCCGGTTTTGCCTATCGAATCCAACAGGAATGCCCGCAATTCGGCGGCAACCTGCGGTAGCTGTTTTTTATCCAGCCTGCATAAATCTTGCGGCAGATTGATGGTGTCTAATAACGGAGTGTGGCTCATGGTGTGTCTTTGCGGGCTTATTGTGTCTATCGGGCAATTATAGCAAGAGTTTAGAAAGACGTGGGTTTCCTGCCGGAGGGCGGGTATCGCCGTTAAAAGGTTGCCTGCCGATGGACGCGGCGTTTGGGAATGTGTGTAAGGGTCGTCTGAACATGAAATTACACGCCCCGTATGCTACAATCAACAGATAATCCCATCGGTACCGACATCATGAAACCCCATAAAAAAGGCAATATTTTCATCATCTCCGCCGCTTCCGGCACGGGCAAGACCACGCTGGTTTCCCGTCTTTTGAAAAACAACGCCGATTTGCGCGTCTCCGTATCGCACACCACCCGCCAGCCGCGCGAAGGCGAGCAGCACGGCGTGCATTATCATTTTGTTCCCAAAGAGGAATTTGAGTCTTTAATTAAACAGAAAGCCTTCCTCGAACACGCAAACGTTTTCGGTAATTATTACGGAACCAGCATCGCGGGGGTCAATTCCCTTAGCGAAGAGGGTTACGATGTGATTTTGGAAATCGACGTGCAAGGCGCGGCGCAGGTACGCAAATCCCTGCCCGAAGCGAGCAGCATCTTCATCCTGCCGCCTTCGTTCGAAGTCCTTGCCGAACGCCTTATCGGGCGCGGCACCGACAGCGAGGAAGTCATCCAGACCCGCCTCTCCAAAGCGCGTCACGAAATTGAACAATCCGTCCTGTTTGACTATATTGTCGTCAACGATGATTTGGATAGGGCAGAAGCCGATTTGCTCCACATTATCAAAGCAGGTCGTCTGAAAAAATCTTCCCAGCAAGGATTTATCTCAAACCTGTTGGAAAATTCCTGAAAAACAGCGAAAATACGCATTTACATTCCATCACAAATTAATAGAAAGAAAGCAAACAAATGGCCCGTATCACCACTGAAGACTGCACAGGCAAAATCCCCAATCATTTCGACCTGACCCTCGTCGCCGCCCGCCGCGCGCGCCAGCTTGAAAACGGCAATGCCCCTATGGTTGACGACATCCGCAACAACAAACCGACCGTTACCGCCCTGCGTGAAATCGCCGCCGGTCAAATCGGTACCGAACTGCTGACCCGCAACAAATAATACCGGCAGGCAAAACCTGCCCAACCGCCGCGCGGATTGTATCGGCGCGACATCCGACCGATACAGTCTGACGGCTCAAAACAAAACACACACCGAAGGCCGTCTGAAATGCCCGCCCCCCAGCCCACTGCCCCCTACGACGCGCTGACTGCCGAAGCACGCGAACTTTTGTTCCGCACCGCCTCCTATCTCAGCCCATCCGAACAGGCCGAGCTTGAAAAAGCCGTCGCCTATGCCTTTCACGCCCATGACGGACAAACCCGTAAAAGCGGCGAACCCTACATTACCCACCCCCTCGCCGTCGCCACGCAACTTGCATTGTGGCACATGGACATACAAGGCTTGTGCGCGGGCGTGATGCACGACGTACTCGAAGACACGGGCGTATCCAAAATCGAAATGGCGGCAGAATTCGGCGAAACCATCTCCGAGATGGTGGACGGGCTTTCTAAACTCGAAAAACTCAAATTTGAAGATCATGCCGAGCATCAGGCGGAAAGTTTCCGCAAGCTCATCCTCGCCATGACCAAAGACGTGCGCGTGATCGTCGTCAAACTCGCCGACCGCCTGCACAATATGCGCACGCTCGGCTCCATGCGTCCCGACAAACGCCGCCGCATCGCCAAAGAAACCCTCGAAATCTACGCCCAAATCGCCAACCGCATCGGCTTGAACAACGCCTACCAGGAGCTTCAGGATTTATCGTTTCAAAACCTCCACCCGAACCGCTACGAAACCCTTAAAAAAGCGATGGACAACAGCCGCAAAAACCGCCGCGACGTCGTCGGCAAAGTTTTGCGCGCCTTCAGTCAGCGTTTGGTCGGCGCGAATATCGAAGCCAAAATCAAAGGTCGGGAAAAAAACCTGTACAGCATCCATCAAAAAATGTTGGCGAAAAAATTGCGCTTTGCCGAAGTCATGGACATTTACGGCTTCCGCGTCATCGTCAACAGCATTCCCGCGTGTTACGCCGCACTCGGCGCGCTGCACAATCTCTATCAGCCCAAACCCGGCCGCTTCAAAGACTATATCGCCATCCCGAAAAGCAACGGCTACCAAAGCCTGCACACGACCTTAGTTGGTCCTTACGGCTTGCCCATTGAAGTCCAAATCCGCACGCGCGAAATGGATGCCGTAGCCGAAGGTGGCATCGCAGGACACTGGATATACAAATCCGGCGAAAATACCGTCGATCAAGCCGTCCTCCATACCAACCAATGGCTCAAAAACATCCTCGATTTGCAAGCCAGCAGCGCGAACGCCATCGAATTCCTCGAACACGTCAAAGTCGATCTGTTCCCCAACGAAGTCTATATCCTGACGCCCAAAGGCAAAATCCTTACCCTGCCTAAAGGATCGACGCCCATAGACTTCGCCTACGCCGTTCACACCGACATCGGCCACAAAACCGTCGCCGCCCGCATCAACAACACCATGATGCCCCTGCGTACCAAACTCAAAACCGGCGACTCCGTTGAAATCATCACGTCCGAACACGCCAAGCCCAATCCGGCATGGCTGAATTTCACCGTTTCCAGCCGAGCGCGCAGCGCCATCCGCCAATACGTCAAAAACCTTAACCGCCACGATGCCATCATCCTCGGCGAAAACCTCCTGCAAAAAGCCCTGTCCAGCCTATTGCCCAAAGACATATTGCTTTCAGACGACCTCAAAGAAAAATACCTCGCCGACCTCAACGACAAACAAACCTCGTTTGAAGAAGTCCTCTACAACGTCGGCATGGGGCATACCCTGCCCGTGTACGTCGCCATGCACATCGCCGAACTGGCAGGGCAGCACTTCGGCAGCGAAGTCAAACTCAGCCCCATCAAAGTCAACGACCAAGAAACCGGCCGCATCCATTTTGCCGAATGTTGCCACCCCGTCCCGGGCGATTCCGTCCGCGCCCTTTTGGTCAAAGATAAAGGCATGATTATTCACCGCGATACCTGTCCGACCCTGCTCAAATCCGACCCTGAACAGCAGCTTGATGCGAACTGGGAAGGAATAGGCAGCCATACCTACCGCACCGGACTCAGCATCCAGTCCGAAGATGCCCACGGCCTGCTCGCCCTTATGGCGCAAGCTATCTCCAACTCCGGCGCAGACATCGAATCCGTCGAAACGCCCAACAAAGCGCTGGCAGGTACGGAAGGCTTTGTCGAATTCAAGTTCATCATCAAAGTGAAGGACTTGGCGCAAATCAACCAAATTATTCACAACCTGCACGCCATTCCCCAAGTGCGCAAAGTGGTCCGAAGCTAGGGAAGAAGGGCGGTAAAGCCGATACCGTTTTGCCGCCTGATAGGGTTTAAGTTTTCTTAAAATCAAAAACAAAATCAGCAAGACGCGCGAAATACCACAAAGGTTGTCTGAAAACCGATATTCAAGGTTTTCAGACGACCTTCAAACTTGACAGAAACGACGCAATCAAAGATAATCCCGCAATTCATTTGCAGCCGCATTGACGGCATATCCGGCGCAAGCCGACTTGTTAGGAGGTGATGTTTACATCACGGCGCGTATCCCGCCGGTCGCAAGACACCCGAGATACAAATAACCATTTTTTGACAAACCGCCCCTTTTACCTTTATCCCTTTCGGCGGTTTGAAACCAGAATTCAATTTAAAGGAAATAAAATGCCTGCAATCCGCGTTAAAGAGAACGAACCCTTCGAAGTAGCCATGCGCCGTTTCAAACGTGCCGTAGAAAAAACCGGTCTGTTGACCGAGCTGCGCGCCCGTGAAGCTTACGAAAAACCGACTACCGAGCGCAAACGCAAAAAAGCCGCAGCCGTAAAACGCCTGCAAAAACGCCTGCGCAGCCAACAACTGCCTCCTAAAATGTACTAAACATCAATTGCAGGTCTGCCCTGTGATGCCGAAACACACCGCAAGGCTTGACCTGCGGTGTGTTTTGTTTTTCAGACGACCTGCAAGGCAAGGGGTCGTCTGAAAAATAGAGAATCCCTAAGGCAGTATGTGCAATACCATCTTCCATTTTTCCCGAAAGTCATCCCATGAGCCTGAAAGCACAATTAACCGAAGACATGAAAACCGCGATGCGTGCCAAAGATCAAATTACTTTGAGCACCATCCGCCTCATCAATGCCGCCATCAAACAATTTGAAGTGGACGAGCGCACCGAAGCCGATGACGGCAAAGTGATTGCCATCATCACCAAAATGGTCAAACAGCGCAAAGACAGCGCCAACATCTACGCCGAAGCAGGCCGTCAGGACTTGGCGGACAAAGAAAATGCCGAAATCGAAATCCTGCACCGCTACCTGCCGCAAATGATGTCTGCCGAAGAAATTCGCACTGCCGTGGAAACCGTAATCGCTATGACCGGAGCTTCCGGAATGGCTGACATGGGCAAAGCCATGGGTGTGTTGAAAACCCAGTTGGCGGGCAAAGCCGATATGGGCGAAGTCAACAAAATCCTCAAAGCTGCGCTGACTTCATAATTGAATACCGACCGCTTTGGACGGATTCAAGAACAACAAAAAGGTCGTCTGAAAATGGGATTCCCGTTTTCAGACGACCTTTTTTAAGCTTAGGCTTACCGTTTGCCGATATTGTGAAATATCTTGCCCATATCGTTTAAGAAACGGGGTTCGCGCTGGATCAGGTAAACAATCAAGGGGATATTGCCGATGGCGACGATCAGGTAAAGCAGGGAAATGCTGTCGAACAGCATCAAGAGTACCGCGCTTAAAATGGCAGCCGATACCATGAACACGCCATTGATAATGTTGTTGGCGGCGACGGCGTGGGCGCGGAAGGATTCGCTGCTGGCGGTTTGCAGCCAAGTGTAGAGCGGGACGGAGAAGAAGCCGCCGAAGAAGCCGATCAGCGTCATGACGAGCATGACGGGATACGCCATGCCTTGCGACAGGAACCAGGTGATGCCGTTGAGTTCGGTAAAGCGTTGTCCTTGGGTCAGCCATACCAAAATCAAGCCGAATACGGTCAAACCCGTCGTGCCGACGGTTACCAAGCCCAAGAGCAGGCGTTCGTGGCTGAGTTTGGCGCACAACACCGAGCCGGCGGCGATGCCGATGGAGAATAGGGCGAGCATGAGGTTGAAGACGTTGTCGTTGCCGCCCAAATGGATTTGCGTGAAAGTCGGCAGTTGGGTGGTGTACACCGAGCCGATAAACCAAAACCATGAAATGCCGATGATGGATGTGAAGACGGAATCATATTGCGCGGTTTCGCGTAGGAGCGCGTGCGTGCCTTTGACGATGTTCCATTCGATTTTCGTGTTGGGGGCTTTGGCGGGGACGTTAGGCATGAAGAAGCTGGTCAACGTGCCGCCGATGGCGACGAGCAAGACTAAGATGCCGACGACGGAGGGCGGCAAGCCTGCGACGGACGTGCCTAAAATCTGACCGAACAAAATGGCGATGAACGTTCCCGATTCGATCAGGCTGTTGCCCATAATCAGCTCTTTGTCGTTGAGATAATCGGGCAGGATGGCGTATTTCAGCGGGCCGAACAACGTCGATTGCGCGCCCATGCAAAACAGGCAGATCAAGAGTAGCGGGGCGGACTGGATATAGAAGCCGAACGCCGCCACCGCCATAATGACGATTTCCAATACTTTGATCCATCGCGCCAAGACGGCTTTGTCGAATTTGGTGCTCAGTTGTCCCGACAGCGCGGAAAACAGGAAATACGGCAGGATAAACAGCAACGCGCCCAAGTTCAGCATTTGGCTGGCGGGCAGAAAGTTGTTTTTGCCCAAACCGTAGAAGCTGATCATCACAAACAGCGCGGTTTTGAACATATTGTCGTTGAACGCGCCCAGAAACTGCGTGCCGAATAATGGGGCGAAACGGCGGCTGGTCGGGAAATTCAGATTGTCTTTTTTGAGGCTCATTTTTCGGATTCTTGTTCTTCTTTTTCTATTTCGTTTTCAAGCAGCTTGTCGGTGGAATCGTCGTCCATCAGGATGCGGTGTGCCGGTCCTTCGAGGTCGTCAAACTGTCCGTTTTTGCCCGACCACCAGAAAAAATAGCCGATGGCAAACGCCAAAATAATGCTGATGGGCACTAAGATAAACATACTTTCCATCACATCGCTCCGGTCAAATCGGTTAAGACAAAAGTCTGTCCCGATACGGTCAGATATTCGTTGCGCAGCGAGCCGACGGGGGCGTCGTCAAAAAACAGCTCGATACGGTCTTTCACGACACGCCAATATTGCGGAATCTCGGTTTGCCCGAAAGGCGCCAAAACCTCCGCCGCCGCGCCTTCTTCACTTTGCAGCTTGACGGCGAAACGCCCGCTCTGCGGCTGAGTTTCGGATTCATCATCCGGCAGCATGATGAAAAAGCCCACATGGGCGCCTTGTTGCGTATGGATACTGAAATAGTGCATATCAAAGAATCTTAAAAGGCTGCCGCTGTTTTCAGACGACATAGTGAATACAAAAACTTTCTAAATGTAACAGTTTGACACGCCCCTGCAAAGGGCTTTACGCCCCCGCGTTCGACAGGTCGTCTGAAAACCAACCGTTTCCCTTTAAACATCAATATCTTCCTTTATCGCTTTCCGCCTGCTCCAAGTCAAACATTAAGCCAAGCAGCCGCCCCCGTTTTTTGCTAGAATAGCGCGGTTTACATTCATCAACCGATTTCAGACGACCCCGTCCAACCGGCGGCGGCAGAAACCACACGGAAAGCAATATTCATAAAGTTGCCCCATTCCGAATGTAGCAATCATTTTTCTTCCATAGATTTTACGCCACCAACCCTGCCGCGCAGATGCCCGGCTCGAACCTCAAGCGCATCCACTATGCCTGCGGGAGATGTTTGGCGGTATATCCACGACAAAGAACAGATTGCCGATACTGCCCGCACAGGTCGTCTGAAACATCCAGGAGCCACAACAAATGACCCAAAAACTCATCTTAGTTTTGAACTGCGGCAGCTCATCCCTCAAAGGTGCCGTACTGGATAACGACAGCGGCGAAGTCCTGCTCAGCTGCCTTGCCGAAAAACTCAACCTGCCCGACGCTTACATCACGTTCAAAGTAAACGGCGAAAAACACAAAGTCGACCTGTCCGCCAAGCCCGACCACACCGGCGCAGTTGAAGCCCTGATGGAGGAACTCAAAGCCCACGGCCTCGACAGCCGCATCGGCGCCATCGGCCACCGCGTCGTCAGCGGCGGTGAACTGTACAGCGAATCCATCCTCGTTGACGACGAAGTCATCGCCGGCATCGAAAAATGTATCCCGCTCGCCCCGCTGCACAACCCCGCGCACCTCTTGGGCCTGCGTGCCGCACAAAGCATTTTCAAAGGCCTGCCCAACGTTGTCGTGTTCGACACCGCCTTCCACCAAACCATGCCGGAACACGCCTACACATACGCGATTCCGCATGAACTGTATGAAAAATACGGCTTGCGCCGCTACGGCGCACACGGTACCAGCTACCGCTACGTTTCTGATGAAACCGCCCGTTTCCTCGGCAAAGATAAAAAAGACCTGCGCATGGTGATTGCCCACTTGGGTAACGGCGCGTCCATTACCGCCGTCGCCAACGGAGAATCACGCGATACCAGCATGGGACTGACCCCGCTGGAAGGCCTCGTGATGGGTACGCGCAGCGGCGACATCGATCCCTCAGTCTTCGGCTTCCTCGCTGAAAACGCCAACATGACCATCACCCAAATCACCGACATGCTGAACAAAAAATCCGGCCTGCTCGGCTTGTCCGGCCTGTCCAATGACTGCCGTACCATCGAAGAAGAATCCGGCAAAGGCCATCCCGGCGCGAAACTCGCCCTGGACGTCTTCATCTACCGCCTCGCCAAATACATCGGCAGCATGGCTGTGGCAGCCGGCGGTCTGGACGTACTCGTCTTCACCGGCGGTATCGGCGAAAATTCCGACATCATCCGCGAGCGCGTACTCGGCTACTTGGGCTTCCTCGGTCTGAAAGCCGACCACGAAGCCAACCTGAAAGCCCGCTTCGGTAATGCCGGCGTGATTACGACTGCCGACAGCGCAGCCGTCGCCGTTGTTATCCCGACCAACGAAGAATTGATGATTGCACACGACACCGCCCGTTTGAGCGGCCTGTAATACAGCGCATCATCCGATAAAAAACCTGCCGAAAACGGCAGGTTTTTTGTTGGCGCGGCAAAAAGCAAGATGTGTCTGCATGACCCGCTTCGGGATTTCCTCTCTGTCGTCAAACAAAAGAAGAGGGCGCAGGTTTTTCTGCTTTATGTCCCGAACGATATTTACCCCGATTTCTTCCCTCTCAGCAAGAGCCGCGATAAGTTGCTTTTCGGTAAAAAGGTCGTCTGAAAACCATTTTCAGACGACCTTTTTCATCGCTATTGCTTCACAGGTTTCAAAGTCGGCAAAACCGTATCCCAAATCGCCAGCACTTCGGCTTCGCTGCGCTTCGTCCCGTCTTTTTTCTCCGCGCCAAACTGCATCATGATGCGCGGATCGCCGCCGTCGCGTTCCCAAAAGAACATATATTTGTTACCGCCCCATTTCACCAATTTTTCCTCGCCCGACATACCGTTGATGGTGCGTTTGCCTTGGCGGATGGTGTGGGTTAACGCTTTAACCAATAAGCCTTTTTCTGGATCAACTTTGCGTTTCAGCAGCGTCGCTTCGCCCGCTTTCAACACATCACCGTGCATGATTTCCAGACTCATATCGTGTTGCTTGGCAAATTCGACGGTACTATGAACTTCAAACGGTTTTTTGCCGTCATCGGCG